>NZ_JASKLY010000016.1:0-186241 GCF_030125545.1 Arthrobacter sp. zg-Y1219 | reverse complement strand
CCGAACCCGGAAGCTAAGACCCACAGCGCCGATGGTACTGCATCCGGGAGGATGTGGGAGAGTAGGTCACCGCCGGACAATATTTACGGTTGAAAGACACCGGTTGTTCAGAGAGTAAGGCCCCGCCCTTGGCGGGGCCTTACTTGTTTAACACCGCGCCGAGATGGCAGAACACGTCCCGGCCCCGGGAAGAGCACTTACTGCCATCTCGCGAGAGAATCCTCACTCTTTGGCCGCCAGCCAAGCCACCACCACATCTCCAAGCAGAGTTCGGAGATGGTCGCTGAGCGGCGGCGCGTGCAGGTCTCTTCCGAAGAGATGGCCAAAAGTGTATTGGTTCGCGACTTGGAAGACGCAGTAGGCGCTGATGACCAGATGCACGTCAAAGGCGTCCACATCGTGCCGGAAGACTCCCTCCTCACGGCCGCGCTCCAGAATCTCCTCCAGCAGGCCGACGGCCGGCGCAACGAGTCCGCGGATCGAATCTATTTGTCGGATGAACACGCCGCGGTGGATGTTCTCGATCATCACTAGCCGGATGAAATCGCTGTGCCGTACATGGTGGTCATAGGTCAGCTCCGCCAGGCGGCGCACTGCCTCGATGGGGCCCAGCGCCCCGACATGGATGGCACGTTCCGCAGCACGGATGCCGCCGTAGGCACTCTTCAGCACCTCGAGATAGAGCTGTTCCTTGCTGCCGAAGTAGTAGTAGATCATGCGCTTTGTCGTGCGGGTTCTCGCGGCAATCTCATCCACCCGTGCTCCCGAGTAGCCCTGCGCCGCAAACACTTCGGTGGAGACCTTCAGAATTTCGGCCCGCGTGCGTTCCGGATCCCGCTTCCGTTCCGTTGCGGGCGGCCCGGCGGAACCCTCGGCCAGTTCTCTAAGTTCCTCCACCTCAGGTGCCCTCCTCAATCTCAGCCGCTGGATCCGCGGCCACATCATTAGCCAGTAATCGCCGCGGATTCCCGATCATCAGCATCCTCAACACCGGCTCGGCGAAGCCCGCCGCCCGGAGCTGCGGCAACACCCGCCGATGCACCGTTTCCATGTGCCAGTGGGGGACGGTACGTGAACGCCAGGACGGCGGCGTCATCCTGCTGAAGAACGCGGCATCGTGCGACAGCAGGATCCGGTCCGCGTACCCACGGCTGAGCAGCGCGCACAGCGTCCGGAACCGCTGCGCATCGGGAACGACGTGCTCCATGCCGAAGCGGTCGAAACCGAGGAAAGACCCGGCGTCGGCCAGCGACATCAGGTAGTCCAAGTCCTCCGAATCACCCGCATGGCCAATAACCACGCGATCCAGCGGCACCCCGAGGCGGGCGAGCAGCTGCTGCTGCGCCGTCCCGCCGCGGGACTCCGCATGTGAGTGGGTGGTCAGTGGTACTCCCGTCTCGAGATGGGCGTGCGCTGCAGCGGCGAACACCCGTTCGCTGTCAGGCGTGATGCCGCCGGAGTCCGAAAAGACCTTCAGCATGCCGGCACGCACGCGCGTCCCGGCTATCCCTTCCCTGATGTCCCGCAGGAACATCTCGATGAGCGGATCAGGGCCGCCCACCAGCCCGCCCGGGCGATGGGTCCGGAAAAACTGGGGCAGGCCGTCCGCCGTGTAGTAGCCGGTCGCGGCGATCAGCCGCACCGGGGTCCGCTCGGCCACCCGCAGCACCCGCCTGACGTCGCGCCCCAGGCCGGGAACCGTGAGGTCGACGACGGTGCGCACCCCGAGCGCGTGCAGCCGCCCGAAACCAGCCACCGCCCGGTCGAGCGCTTCCTCCTCGTTCCATTCCGGATGCGGCCAGTTCAGGTCCAGTTCCGGATGGCCGACGAAGACATGCTCGTGGACCAGAGTGGTGCCGAGCTGGTCAGCCGGCACCTCGCCGGTGAACGTCGAAACGGTGCCCGCCCTCGGCGAGCCCACCCCGGTCAGTCCGCCGTTGCCCGGATTGATTCGAACACTGCCAGCGAGTCGCCGGAATACTCTCCCTCCAAATACTCAAGCGCCTCAGTCTTGAACGCCTCGGTGTCCACATCCTCGATGATTTCCCAGTCGCCCGCGGCCTTCCACTCCGCCAACGTCTCTTCCTCATCGGCTGCCACGCACTCCGTCACCTCGCTGACGGCTGTCTCGACGGCAGCATTGAGGACGCTTTGCTGCTCCTCCGAGAGCTCGTCCCACACGGGACCGGCAATGACCAGATTGGTGTTGAGCTGGTGATTGGTCATGCTCAGATAGTCCTGCACCTCGGCGAGGTTCTGTGCCTGGATGTTGGTGATCGGGTTCTCCTGGCCGTCAACAGTGCCCTGCTGCAGCGCCAGGTACAGCTCCTCATAGGCCACCTCGGTGGCGGAGGCGCCCAGGGCCTCAGCATTCATCAGGAACTGCGGTGAACCGGGGAACCGGATCCGCAGCCCTTCCAAGTCGGCAGGTTCGGCTATGGGGGCGTTGGCGGTGAACTGCCGCGCACCCGCCGACCACGCGCCGAGGGTTTGGATGCCGGCGGCCTCCGCGAATCCGTCGGTGACCGTCTGCGATTCCTCGCTGGCCATGAAAGCGGCCAGATGATCGGCGTCTTCGAAGACGTAGGCGGCGTCGAGCACGCTGATCGGTTCATACACGGCACCCAGGGCCGAGGCGCCCTGGATGTCGATGTCGATGTCCCCTGACTCGACGGATGAGATGCGGTCCGCATCGCCGCCGAGCTGGCTTGAGGGGAAAATCTCCACCGTCATCCCGGCGTCGGCCGCGGCGACCTCGTCCGCGATAACCTGTGCGCCGCAGCGGTGCTGCGGCTGATCCTCGTTGTAGCTGTGGGCGAGCGTCAGCTCGATTTCTTCCTCGCCGCCGCCGCCTTCCGACTCAGTTTCCCCGCCCGCGCAGCCGACCAGCAGCAGTGCTGGCAGCGCGGCCAGGGCGGTCCAGGCCGTGAGCCTGGTTCGTCGTTCTGTCATCGATTCTTCCTCTCAAAGGGTCCGCCGGGGATAGCCGGACAGGTGGTGGAACCGCGGGGAGGAAGCTCCTCCACCGCGTTTTTTTGCGCCCAGACCGCAAAGCTTCGTGGCGAACATGGCCTCACAGCCCCAGCCATCGCGGCAGCGTCTGCACCGCATCGGGGAAGAAGACGATGAGGATGACGATCACCAGGAACGGAATGATGAACGGCAGCGATCCGCGGAAGACCTCGCCGATCCGGGTCTTCGAGACCGCGGAGGTGACAAAGAGGACCGTTCCCACCGGAGGCGTCAGCAGGCCGATCATCAGGGAGATGATCAGCAGCACGCCGAAGGAGACGGGGTCGACGCCGTATTCAATGGCAATCGGCATCAGGATGGGCACAACGAGCACAAGGATCGCCGTCGCGTCGATCACGCAGCCCAGCACCAGTGCCAGCAGGACGACGAGCGCCAGGAACACCGTGGGATTGTCGGTGAGGCCGAACAGGGCTTCCGTGAGCATCTGGGGCAGCCGCTCGCGCGCCAGGATGTAGCCGAGCAGTGAGGCGCTGGCAACGATGAGCATGATGCCGGAGGTGGTGAGAACGGTTTCCTTGATGGCCGCGATCAGCCCGGTGAGGGTCAGGGAGCGCTGGACTATGCCCAGCAGCAGCATGTACACGACGCCAACGGCAGCAGCCTCGGTGGGCGTGAAGATGCCGCCGAGGATGCCGCCCAGAATGATGATCGGTGCCAGCAGCGGGAGAATGACGCCTTTGAGCGACTGGAGGAACTCGGTCCGGTCAAACCTGCCGCGCACGAGGTTCGGCTGGCGCCGCACCAGGAAAAACACGACGATGCACAGCCCCAGCGTCATCAGCAGCGCGGGAATGACCGACGCCGCGAAGAGGGCGCCGGTTGATACGGCGGCGAGGCCGGAGAAGATCACTGCCGGAATGCTCGGCGGCATGACCGGCGCGATCAGCGACGAGGAGGCCACGACGCCGGTGGCGAAGCGCCTGCTGTAGCCGTTGCGCAGCATGGCCGGGATCTCGACCTTTCCCAGCGCCGCGGCGTCGGCGACGGCCGACCCGCTCATCCAGGAGAACCCCAGGCTTACACCGACGCTCACATAGCCCAGGTTTCCGCGCACCGAGGCGAAGGCCGCCATTGCAAAGCGGAACAACCGGTCGGCGATGCCGGCGTGGTTGGCCAGGGCGCCGAGAAGGATGAACAGTGGAACAGCGAGCAACGGGAAACTGTCGGCGGCGTTGGCGACCTCCCGCAGGGCGCTGCCGGGGGAGCGGCCGTTGAGGCTCATGTAGACCAGAGATGGGCCGAGGAAGGCGATCGCGACGGGTACCCGCAGCACCAGCAGCACCGCGATCGCGATGCCGAGCAGCGTGAGCATCATGAGAGGACCCCCGGTCCGTCGTCGCCGTCGTATTCCGTGAGCATCGGCCCGTTCCGGGCAACGAGGACGGCAGCGACGAGGGCGCGGATGGTCATGCTGGCGACGCCGATGAGCACCGGGATGTAGACAACGGACATGGGGACGCGCAGCACCGGCGACTTGATGATCTGCTGCGAGTCGATCAGGGCAAGGGCCTCCACCGCCAGGCCCACGCCGGTGGCGGCCACGACGAGCAGGGCGAACACCTGCACCCACCGGACGACCATCTGGTTGGGCACCGCGTCCATGATTTCAAGAGCAATGTGGCCGTTTGTGCTCACGAGAACGCCCGCCGCGGCGAACGTCAGCCAGATGAGGGAGAAGCGGGCCAGTTCTCCGGTCCAGGCAAAGCCGTCGCCGGGAAAATACCGCTGCAGCGCCTGCAGGAACACCATGAGCAGGATGGTGATCAGCGACAGCGCACCGATGGTCACCTCGAGGCGGGTGATCCACACTTCGATGCTCCGCCATCGCCCCCGCGATGCCTGCGGTTCCCGCTGGCTGTTCGTCACGTGACTCCCTTGTCGACGATCCGGATCTCGGGAGTAACGTACTGGTTATTACATTGCGGCTCAAATCACAGTATGGTCACAAAATACTTGGGTGCCCGGCTCAGTTTTTGCCCTGCCGGCGGGGCTAAAGCCAGGTTCCGCCGCGCATCACGCCGGTCGGCTGGAGTTCGGCATCCAGCAGCAGCACATCGGCAGCGGCACCGGCGGCGAGGGTGCCGATCTGCCCGGATCGTCCCAGCACCCGGGCAGGAACCTCGGTGGCGGATTGCAGGGCAGCCTCCAGGGGCACCCCGGCAGCTACGGCATTTCGCACCAGATCCAGCATGCTGGCGGTGCCGCCGGCAATCGCGCCGGAGGCCAGCCGGGCCACGCCGTCGTGGACCTGAACCTCGGCCGGACCCAGGCGGTACCGTCCGTCAGCGAGTCCGGCGGCCGCCATCGCATCAGTGACGAGGGCGATGTTTCCAGCGCCCAGCAGTTCAAACATGGCGGCCACCAGAACCGGGTCCAGGTGCGTGTTGTCGGCGATCAGCTCGACGACGGCGTTGCCGGCCCGCGCTGCGCGCAGCGCCGCAGTGACCGCGCCGGGCGAGCGGTGGTGAATGGGATCCATGCCGTTGAACAGGTGCGTCACTGTCGGCACCGGTCCCGGGACGTGTCCCGGCACCAATTCCGCCAAGGATTCCGGCATGGAGTCCGGCAGGGGGGCCGCTCCGGCTCCGCCCGGATATTGCCGGCGGGACGCCAGTCCCGCCGCCGCCCGCGCGAGGGAAGCGCCGGCGTCGTGAGCGGTGGCCGCGGTGTGGCCGAGCGACGGAACCACCGCATGCGCCGTGAGCAGGTCCACGAGCTCATCCGAGCCGGGCAGTTCCGGAGCATAGGTCATGGTGCGCAGGTGCCCGCGGCCGGCGGTTATCAGGTCGGCGGCGAAGGCCTGGTCGGGGGAGCGCAGCCAGCGCGGATCCTGGGCGCCGCAGCGGGCCGCGGCCAGGAACGGACCTTCCAAATGGATGCCGGCCAGGTCGCCGGCCTCCGCCAGCCCGGCGAAGATGTCCAGGCCGGAGAGCAGATCGGCGGGCGCCGCGGTGACCAGGCTGGCCAGCACCGTGGTGGTGCCCGCGGCGTGCATGCGCTGCAGCGCGGAGCGGGCGGCACCGGCATCCGCGGACGGGAAGTCAACGCCGTAGCCGCCGTGGGTGTGCAGGTCTATCAGGCCGGGGACCGCCAGCTGCCCGGGTGGCAGGCGGACTTCGGCGATGCGGCCAGCGCCGGCAACGGCTCCGGCGTCGAGTTCTGCCAGCGCCGCGGGGAGTCCGGACTCGGGCCCGGCGTAGAGGATGCTGCCGCCGGCGACGGCAATCGCGCTGTTCTCCACGATGCGGGATTCCAGCAGGATCCGGCCGCGGATGACCGTCACGGACGGAAGGGCGGGTGAGGGATGTTCCGGCGGGTTCACGCCGGCGTCCCGGTGTCGGTGAGTTTGGCGGCAGCCGCGCGGTCCAGCACCACGGTGACGCGGGGGTGCAGCTGCAGTGCGGAGGCCGGGCAGTCCGGGGTGACCGGTCCCTGCAAGGCGCGCGCAACGATTTCGGCCTTGTCCGCGCCGTGGGCGATGAGCAGCAGGTGGCGGGCGTCGAGAATGGTGCCGAGGCCCTGGGTCAGGCAGCGGGTGGGAACCTCGTCCGGCGAGTCAAAAAAGCGGGCGTTGGCGCGCCGGGTCCGTTCGGCCAGCTCTTCCACGCGGGTGCGGGAATCCAGGGCAGAACCGGGCTCGTTGAAAGCGACGTGGCCGTTGTGGCCAATGCCGAGGATCTGCAGGTCGACGCCGCCGGCGTCGCGGATGGCCTGCTCATACTCCCGCGCCGCAGCGTCCAGATCGGCGGCGGCGGCGTCGGGCACGCGGACTGTACCCTGCGGCAGGCCCAGCCGCTCGACCACTTCACTGTTGATCACCGTCGCGTAGCTGCGGGGGTCGCCGGGCGGCAGCCCCACATACTCGTCCAGGGCAAACCCGCGAACACCGGAAAAGTCTTCACCGGATTCCGCCAGCGCGTTGTACAGCGGCAGCGGAGAGGAGCCGGTGGCAAAGCCGAGCACGGCGTCGGGCTTGTCCTGCACGCAGTCCCGGACGACGGCGGCGGCCGCGGCTCCGGCTGCTGCCGGACTGTCCAGAATTCGAACCGTCATGGTGTTGTCCTTTACCCCGGTCATCGGCTGACCATGTCGTGGATGGCTTCGCGGATGCCGTCGAAATGGTTGTTGATGCGCTCCGAGGCCAGCGTCCTGTCCCCGGCGCTTACGGCTTCGAAGATTTCACGGTGCATCTGCGCGGTGGCGTGCAGGCTGCCTGCCTTCATGCCGGCCTCGGCATGGATCCGGCTGTAGACATCCCAGAATACTGACAGCAGGTGGGTCAGGAGCTCATTGTCCAGCGGCTCAAACAGCTGCCGGTGGAACTCCGAGTCCACTGCGGCCAGTGCCTGCCCCTGATCGGCCAGCGATTCCATTTCCCGCACCGTTTCTTCAATGCGGGCCAGATGAGCAGGGGTCATCAGGCTCATTGCCTGTCCGATCAACCCGGATTCCAAGGTCTGCCGGACATCGACGAGTTCCAGCGCCTCCTTGCCCTGCTGCCGCAGCGAGAGCCGTCCCCGGAAGCTCAGTCCGGCAGTCAGGGCATCGAAGTTGGTCGGAGCGACAAACATGCCGTAGCCGTGGCGGATCTCGACCACGCCGAGGGCCTGCAGGACCTTGAGGGATTCCCTCAGCGTATTGCGGCCCACGCCCAGCGCGGAGCAGAGCTCGGCCTCGGTGGGCAGCGGGCTTCCGGCCTCGAGCTTGCTGTCCAGGATCAGTTCCATGATGTCGTTCTGCAGGGCCGCCAGTCTTGCCTGGGCGCTGAACCGCGGCAGCCGGGCCTGGGCGGGGAGCGCCGCCGCTGAGGTTCTGCCTGCCTCGCTGGACGTAGGCGTTGTGGTGTCGTTCACCAAAATCGGAACTCCTTCGGAAATGGTTCTTCGAGCAATATGCACAGAGCGGGTCCGCCGCGGTCGGGACAGCGCCCCGGCCGGAGTTCTGCGGTTCATAGGTGTGACGTGCTTGACCCACTGTTGTGATTCAGCCTACAGTCTAATCAACCCGCATGGGATGTCCTACGTCCGATATCCGCATCACACCCGAATGGTGAGGCACCTTGATGAGCACAACTTCTGAAAGCACCGGTTTCCTCCGGAACGCTAGCCGGCGCGATTTTCTACGCATTGCCGGTGTCCTGGGCACCGCTTCAGCTTTTGCCGGCTCCCTGGCTGCCTGCAGCCCGGGCGGCGCTCCCGCGGCCACCGGCACCGGCGCCGTTGCCGCAGACTCCATCGAGGCCGGAATCTCCTATTCCCTGTCCACCGGCTTTGACCCGATGGCTGCTACCGGCGCGACGCCGGTGGCAGCGAACCTGCACATCTTCGAAGGCCTGACCGAGCTGCACCCGGCCACCCGGGAGCCTTACCTGGCGCTGGCAGCAGCGGAGCCGGAGAAGCTCAACGAGACCACGTACCGGGTGACGCTCCGCGAAGGAGCGACCTTCCACAACGGCGCTCCCGTCACCGTCGACGACGTCGTTTTCTCCTTTGAACGCGTGCTCGATCCGGCCAACAAGTCCCTGTTTGCCGGCTTCATCCCCTTCATCGCCTCCGTCACCGCCGACGGCGACGCAGTGAAGTTCACGCTGAAGTACCCCTTCGCCGAATTCTCCCCGCGCATCTCCGTGGTCAAGATTGTTCCCAAGGCGCTGGCCTCGGACACGGCCACCTTCGACCTGGCACCGGTAGGCAGCGGCCCGTACAAGTTTGTCTCGGCGGTCAAGGAAGACCGCATTGTCTTCAAGAAGTTCGAGGAATACAACGGCTCCTATCCGGCCAAGGTCACCGACATGACCTGGCTGCTGCTGGCGGATCCGGCGGCCCGCGTGGCCTCGGTCCCGTCCCGGACCCAGGCCATCGAGGACATCCCCTACCTGGACGTGGACCAGCTGAAGGCCAAGCTCGACGTGGAGTCGGTGCAGTCCTTCGGGCTGCTCTTCCTCATGTTCAACTGCGTGTCGGAGAAGTTTGCCGACAAGCGGGTGCGGCAGGCCCTGCACTACGCCACGAACACCGAGGACATCATCAAGAAGGCGCTGCTGGGCAACGCCGCCGCCGCGACCTCCTACTTCCAGAAGGGCCATCCCTCCTACACCGAGGCCGGCACCGTCTACGGCTATGACCCGGAGAAGGCCAAGGCACTGCTGAAGGAAGCCGGCGTCGAAAACCTGACCCTGACGCTGACCTCCACCGACGCCGGCTGGGTCACCCGGGTGACCCCGCTGATCAAGGAAAACTGGGACGCCATCGGCATCACCACCACGCTGGAGCCGCTGCAGTCGGCAGCGGTCTACGCACCGGAAAAGGTGGGCGGATTGAACTTCGACGTTCTGATCGCCCCGGGCGACCCCTCGGTCTTCGGCAACGACGGCGACCTGCTGCTGAGCTGGTTCTTCCGCGGCGACACCTGGGCGAAGAACCGCATGGCCTGGTCCGGCACACCGGAGTTCGCTGACATCACGGCCAAGCTGGACGAAGCGGTGAAGCTGGATCCGGCCGAGGCGAAGAAGCTGCACGCAGCCGTCGTCGACATCGTTGCCGAAGAGGCGCCGCTGTACCCGCTGTTCCACCGGCAGCTTCCCACCGCCTGGGACAGCGGCACCCTCGACGGCTTCCAGCCGCTTCCGACCACCGGTCTTTCCTTCGTAGGCGTAGGCCGGAAGTAAGACCCCGGCCTGACGGAGGAGGGGAAAGCCCCCAAGACCGCACCCTCCTCCGTCAGGCCGGCCCCCGCACCACTTGGAGAAATAAAACATGGCAACACTATTGCGCCTGCTGGGCCGCAGGCTGGCAGCCCTGCCATTCATGCTGCTTGGCGTGACCATCATGGTCTTTATCGTCCTGTCGGTGATCCCGGCAGACCGTGCCACAGCCGTCCTCGGCGAAAACGCCAGTGAAGAGGCCAAGGAGGCGTTCCGCGAGGACCGCGGCCTGAATGACTCCCTGCTGGTGCAGTTCCTGCGCTACCTGGGCGGCGTGGTGCGGCTGGACTTCGGCTTCACCAACCCGCCGGAGGAATCGGTGGCCTCCAAAATTGCCTCCGCGTTCCCGGTCACCCTGCAGCTGACCCTGCTGGGCATCCTGCTGGCCGTGTTCCTGGCCCTGGTCCTCGGCGTCACCAGCGCCCTGTACCGGGACCGCTGGCCGGACCAGGCCATCCGCGTCTTCTCCATCGCCGCGATTGCCACGCCGTCCTTCTGGCTGGCCATCCTGCTCATTCAGTGGTTTGCACTGCCCGCCGGCTCCATCTTCCCCACCGGCGGCCTGGACTGGGCCGAACAATACGGCTTTGTCGGCTGGATGTACTCCATGGCGCTCCCAGCCCTCGCGCTGGGCCTGCCGGTCTCCGCCTCCCTGATCCGCGTGGTGCGCACCTCGATGGTCGAGGAGCTGGACCGCGACTATGTCCGCACCGCCATCGGCAACGGTGTTCCGTACCGGACCGTGGTCGCCCGGAACGTGCTGCGCAACGCCCTGGTGACCCCGGTGACCGTCCTGGGCCTGCGCATCGGCTACCTGCTCGGCGGCGCCGTGGTGATCGAGAAAATCTTCAACCTCAACGGCATGGGTGACCTGATCATCGTCGGGCTGAACACCTCGGACACCAACCTCGTCCAGGGCGCCGTGCTGACCATCGCCGTGGCCTTCGTCGTCGTCAACATCCTGGTGGATGTCCTCTACGTACTCATCAATCCCCGGATCCGGACGGTATAAGACATGCGCAACGGACTCGCTGAACGGCTCGCCACCTCGGGCGCCCGCTTCACCTCCCTGAACCTCAGCTCCAAACTCGCCCTGGGCTTCCTGGTCCTGGTGGCGTTCATCGCCGTAACCGGACCCTGGCTCGCCCCGTTCGGCGAAAACGAATCCTCCGCCCCGGTGCTTCCGCCCGGCGGCGAGCATCTGATGGGCACCGACGGTTCCAGCTACGACGTCTTCTCCCGGCTGCTCTACGGCGCCCGGGTTTCGGCCGCCATCGGCCTGGGCTCGGTGATCGTCGCCGTCGTCCTCGGAGCCATCCTCGGCGCCCTGGCCGCGACCTCCCGCAAATGGGTCAATGAGGGCATCATGCGGGTGCTGGACATCATGATGGCGTTTCCGGGCATCGCCCTGGCCGCCGCCCTGCTCTTCGCGCTCAAGGACCATTCGGTCGCGCTCTTCGGCTCCACCGTTCCGGTGATCATCTTCGCCATCGCGATCGTGTACACCCCGCAGCTGGCCCGGGTGGTCCGCGCCAACGTGCTGGCCCAGTACGGCGAAGACTACGTCCGCGCCGAACGCGTCATCGGCGCCGGCCGGCTGTTCATCCTCACCAAGCACGTGGTCCGCAACACCGCGGCCCCCGTGCTGGTCTTCGCCACCGTCATGGTGGCCGACGCGATCATCCTCGAAGCCTCGCTGTCCTTCCTCGGTGCCGGCGTCCAGCCGCCCTCCGCCTCGTGGGGCAACGTGATGGCCGACGGCCGCAACGTGGTCTTCAGCGGCGCCTGGTGGCCGACGACGTTTGGCGGCATCGCCATCCTGCTCACCGTCCTGGCGCTCAACATCCTGGCCGAAGGCCTCACCGACGCCATGGTCAATCCGCGCCCGCGCCGTGCTGCCCCGGTGAAGGAGGCCCTGGCGAAGGAAAGCACAGTCAAGGTTGCCGTTCCCGCACCGGCCGGCGCCGCCGTCGTTCCCGCCCCGCCGACAGCAGCCGCCGGTACGGTAGTGGACGACACCGTAATGGACGACGACGCCGCTCCCGCCGCCGTCGGCACCCGCATCAACCAGCCCGGTTCGCTGGCTGCCCTGGCCGCGGAGCTGCAGCTGCTGGCCGCCGTGGAGGAGCAGCGCACCGACCGGCTGCCCGCCGTGCCGGCCGAAGCGCCGGTGATCCTGGAGGTCCGCGACCTCTCCATCCGGTTCCCGGGCCGCTACGGCGACACCGCCATTGTGGACCGCGTCAGCTTCACCGTCCGCGAGGGCGAAACCATGGGCCTGGTGGGGGAGTCCGGCTGCGGAAAGTCCATCACCTCGCTGGCCATCATGGGCCTGCTGCCGCCCACGGCGGTGCTGTCCGGTTCCATCACCTTCCAGGGCAAGGAACTGCTGACCAACGACAAGCGCGAACGCGACCAGCGCTACCGCGGACTGCGCGGCGACCAGATTGCCATGGTCTACCAGGACGCGCTGAGCTCGCTCAACCCGTCCATGCTGATCAAGGACCAGCTGCTGCAGCTGACCCGCCGCAACGGGCGCAAGTCTCCGCGCGAGCTGCTGGAAATGGTCAAGCTGGATCCGGACCGCACGCTCAAGAGCTACCCGCACGAGCTCTCCGGCGGACAGCGCCAGCGTGTGCTCGTCGCCATGGCGCTCTCCCGCTCGCCGAAGATCATCGTCGCCGACGAACCCACCACCGCGCTGGACGTCACCGTCCAGAAACAGGTGGTGGACCTGCTCAACGAACTGCGCGAGGAACTCGGCTTTGCCATGGTCTTCGTCAGCCACGACCTGGCCCTGGTGGCCTCCCTGGCGCACCGGATCACCGTCATGTACGCCGGACAGGTGGTGGAATCGGCCGGCGCCTCCGAGCTGATGCGCAATCCGCAGCACGAATACACCCGCGGGCTGCTCGGCGCCGTGCTCTCGATCGAATCCGACGCCAACCGGCTGCACCAGATCCAGGGGACCGTGCCCTCGCCGCGCGAGTTCGCGGCCGGTGACCGCTTTGCCGAGCGGTCCCTGCGCCCGGACGCCGATCCGGACCAGATCCTGTCCTTTGTCCGGGTGGGCGCCGGGGAGCACTACTGGGCCAGCCACCTGACAGAGCGCCAAAACGACGACGGCGCCGCCTTGGCCTCCGTTAGCACCACCGAAGGACAAGCATGAGCACCGAGACGTCCACCGATAACACTCCGGTCCTGGAACTGCGCGGACTGAAGGTCCACCACCGCACCCGCACCGGCTCCATCTTCCGCCCCAACATCGTCAAGGCGGTCGACGGCGTGGACTTCACCGTCCGGCGCGGTGAGACCGTGGGCGTGGTGGGGGAGTCCGGCTGCGGCAAGTCCACCCTGGCCTCGGTCCTGGTGGGGCTGCAGGAACCCACCGCCGGGCAGGTCCTGTTCCACGGGAAACGGATCAGCATCCGCCGCGCCGCGGACCGCAAGCGCTTCGGCCAGGACGTCGCCGTCGTCTTCCAGGATCCGTCCACCGCACTGAACCCGCGGATGACCATCCAGGACATCCTCACCGATCCGCTGCAGGTCCACGGCATCGGCGACGCCCGCTCCCGGGCCGCCAAGGTCAAGGACCTGCTGGCCCTGGTGGGGCTGCCCTACACCGCCGCCGAAGTGACCCCGCACCAGGTCTCCGGCGGCCAGCGCCAGCGCGTGGCCATCGCCCGCGCCCTGGCCCTGGATCCCGCCGTCATCGTGGCCGACGAACCCACGTCGGCCCTCGACGTCTCGGTCCGGGCGCAGGTGCTGAACCTGCTCGCTGACCTGAAGCGGGAACTCAACCTGGGCATGGTCTTCATCTCGCACGACATCCAGACCGTCCGCTACGTCTCCGACCGCATCTGCGTCATGTACTACGGCCGGATCGTCGAAGAAGGACCGGCCGAGCAGATCTTCGCCAACCCGGCCGACGACTACACCCGCAAGCTCCTGGGCGCCGCGCCCAGCCTGCTGCACCCCTGATTTCCACCCGCTTCACCCGTCTCATGATTCGTTCCACCGCACCAACCACCACCAGCACTTTGGAGATATCTGTGGCCTCTCAGCCCATCCGCCAGTTCACCGGCGTCATTCCCCCCGTCGTCACCCCGCGTTCCGCCGACGGCAGCATCGACACCCACTCCCTGACCCGGGTGACCAAGCACCTGCTCGAAGGCGGCGTGCACGGCCTGTTCGTCCTCGGCTCCTCCGCCGAAGTGCCGTACCTGACCAATGACGAGCGCGACCTGGTGGTCACCACCATCGCCGGCGTCAACGCAGGACAGGTGCCGCTGATCGTCGGTGCCTCCGAGCAGACCACCAACCGCGTCATCGAGGAAGGCCGGAAGATGATCGGCCTCGGCGCCGACGCCCTCGTGGTCACCTCGCCGTTCTACGCGCTGACCGACGCGAAGGAAACGGACACCCACTTCCGCAGCATCCACGCCGCCCTGGACGTGCCGCTGTTCGCCTACGACGTGCCGGTCCGCACCAACTACAAGCTGCCGCTGGACCTGCTGATCCAGCTGGGCCGCGACCAGGTGATCGCCGGCGTCAAGGATTCCTCCGGTGACGACGTCTCCTTCCGCCAGCTCGTCCTGGCCGCCCGCGGCATCGACAACTTCTCCATCTTCACCGGCCACGAAGTGGTCGTCGACGGCGCCCTGCTCGGCGGCGCCGACGGCGTTGTCCCCGGACTGGGCAACGTGGATCCGGCCGGCTACCGCCGGCTGTTCGACGCCGCCGCCAGCGGCGACTTTGCCAAGGCTGCCGCCGAACAGGACCGCCTGGCCGACGTTTTCAACATCGTCTACACGCCCACTCCGGGCCGCGTCTCCGGCGGAGCAGCCGGCCTGGGCGCCTTCAAGACGGCGCTCATGCTCATGGGCGTCATCGACACCAACCTCATGTCCGCACCGATGGTGAGCCTGAACGACGCAGAAACAGCCGCCATCCGGACCATCCTTGAGCGCAACGGCCTGATGTAGCCATGCCCCTTGGCAAACCGATGCCTCCGGGCAGACGCTGCGTGATCGGAGTGGACCTGGGCGGCACCAAGACCGCCGCCGGCATTGTCGACGACACCGGCATGCTCCATGCCACCGAGTTCCGGCCCACCCCGGCCACCGCCGGAGCGGCGGCGATCCTGGCCACCGCCGTCGGGCTTGTCAGCTCCCTGCTGGCCGCGGCCCGCGCTGCGGGGCTGGATCCGGTGGCGGTGGGCATCGGTTCGGCCGGCGTCATTGATGCCCGGGACGGATCGGTGGCTTCGGCCACCGATTCACTCACCGGCTGGGCCGGCACGCCGCTGGCGGCCCACTTGAGCGAACAGGCCGGACTGCCCGCGTACGCGGTCAACGATGTGCACGCCCACAACCTGGGCGAGCACTGGAAAGGCGCGTCCGCCGGATCCGCCTCCAGCCTGCTGGTGGCGGTGGGCACCGGCGTCGGCGGCTCCCTGATCCTGGCCGGCGAACCGCACCTGGGTGCGCGGGCAGTGGCCGGCCATGTGGGGCACCTGGCCTCGCCCCGCGCGTACGACGACGGCGGCCGCGCGCTGCCGTGCAGCTGCGGCCGGGCCGGGCACGTGGAAGCGATTGCCTCCGGGCCGTCCATCGCGCTGCTGTACCAGCGGCTGACCGGCGCTGCTGTCTCGGCCGGAACTGTGCCGGCCGGAACCGTCTCGGCCGAAACTGTCTCGGGACGGGACGTGGCCTCCCGGGCCGCCGCCGGTGACGCCGTTGCCATGCGCGCGCTGGCGATCGGCGCCGCAGCGGCCGGGCAGGCGGTGGGCGGGCTCGCCAACGTGCTGGATCCGTCCATCGTGGTGATCGGCGGCGGCGTCACCGCAGCCGGGGACCTGTGGTGGACCCCGTTCCGGGCCGCACTGCGTGCCGAACTGATGGACCCGCTGGCCGGCCTGCCCGTGGTTCCTGCCGCCCTGGACTCCGGCGCCGCCCTGGTGGGCGCCGCCAAACTCGCCTTTGACCGCCTCGCCTCCGCTTCGACCGCACCACCACTGGAGAACTCCCATGCTTGACCTGAACAGCCTGAAGTCCCAGCTTGTCGTTTCCTGCCAGGCCTATCCGGGGGAGCCGCTGCGGGATCCGCGGACCATGGCGCAGATGGCGCAGGCCGCCGTCGCCGGCGGAGCCGTGGCGGTGCGCATCCAGGGCATCGAGGACCTGGAACGGACCCGCGTTGCGGTGGACGTGCCGGTGATCGGACTCTGGAAGGACGGTGCCGACGGCGTGTTCATCACCCCCACGCTGGAGCACGCACTGGCCTGCGCCGCCGCGGGTTCGGACATCGTGGCGATCGACGGCACCCGCCGGCCGCGCCCGGACGGGCGCAGCCTGGCGGAGACCATCGCTGCCCTGCACCAGCAGACCGATGCGCTGGTGATGGCCGACTGCGGCTCGGTCCCGGACGCGCAGGCCGCGGCCGACGCCGGAGCGGACCTGATCGGTACCACGCTGGCCGGCTACACCGGCGAGCGGCCGAAGACCGTGGGCCCGGACCTGGAGCTGATCGCCGAGATCGCCGCCCTAGACCTGGGCCGGCCGCTGATCGCCGAGGGCCGCATCCACTCGCCAGGACAGGCCCGCGCCTGCCTGGAGGCCGGAGCGTTCGCCGTCGTCGTCGGCACCGCCATCACGCATCCCACCACCATCACCGGCTGGTTTGCCGAGGCTCTGCAGTCCTGACTTTTGCAGTCCCGAACCCGATGCTGCCGGACCTATCCGGGATCCTCGCCAACCGTCCCGAAAGGACACCGTCATGAGACTTGAAGGCTGGCACCTGGTCATTTTGGTTCTTCTGGCCGTCTTGCTCTTCGGCGCGCCCAAACTGCCCGGGATGGCGCGGAGCGTGGGCCAATCGCTGCGGATTTTCCGCTCCGAGGTGCGGCAGCTGAAGGAGGAGAACCCGCCGGCGGAGAATCCGGCGGCTGCATCGGACCTTCCTCCGGTGGGTCCGGTAACGGCCGGCCGGCCGTAGCCGGCGGATCGGATCTCAGCGGTGGCCTCCTACGGAATCCGGTCCCCTGCGACGGCTGTCTTTATGGCTGTGAGACGTAGAAGACCGCGCCTCTTTCCCAGCTTCCCGATTCAGGAGTGAACTCGAAGACAAGATCGCCGAGGCCGACGTTGGGGATGGCATAGGCGGTGTTCACCGTTGCAGTGCGGCCGGGCAGGAGGGTGCTGGTGAAATAGCCGCCGGACCATCCATTCTCGTAACTGAACACTTCATCCGCTGTGACGCCCTCCGCACCGTAGGTCATTGTGCCGTCGGCCCCGGCGGGATCCCAGGCCTCGCCGGTGTTGTTCGTGATGGCGAGTTCGAGTACGACAACCTGCCCGCCGCTGCTTTCCGCACCAGAGTCGACGTAGTCGGTGCCGAGGTTGGTCACGTTGACGGTCACGCCGTCGCTGTAATCGAAAGGTTCGCCAAATCCGAGGACGGGAGGACCGTCCGGCCGGGGCGTAAGACTGCTGGTGGAGCTGGGGCTGTTGGTGGGGCGGGGGCTGGGACTGGGGCTGCTGGTGGGCGGTGGCGGTTCTGTGATTGTTGGCCCTGGGCTGGACGTGACGGTGATGGTTTCTGTGACGGTGGGTTGGGCTCCGTCTTGAGAGCCTGAACAACCGGCCAGATAGAAGGCAAGGATTCCGAATCCGGCGATTGTGGCGCTGCGGTTTTTCACGGTTGTTCCTCCGGTCCATCTATACCGGGGGATTCCTTTCCGCCCGGGCTAAAGAGGCGACGGCGCACTGGGCCCAGGTACGGGAGAGAACCACACATCCGGTAAGCGGAACGGCATCTCAGAGGAGTACGCACGGCTGCGGGATTGCGAAACCAACGCCGACGAAACCTGGCAGTTATGCGGGGTGAACTGGATCGGGAGTCCCTGACGGGCTGGTCAAGAAGCGCCCCGGTGCACAGTATCCAAGTCATCGATCTGGTCTTCGCCTTATGGAGCTTGCACTCCGAAAGTACGCTTGCTTCGCTCCCGGGGTCAACGATCGAAAAAAAGAGCCGGACCGGCGGAATGCCGGTCCGGTTCTGTTGTTTTCAGTTCTGCGTATTCGGTTCCGCAGCTCCAGCAGCCGGTCAGGGCGTCGGCGTGCTGTGCGGAATCAGCGGCTGCTCGGCGCGGACCTTCATCTCCTGCACCGCCCAGCTGTTGCCGTCCGGATCAGCGAAGCCGAAGAACGTGCCGCCGTCGCGCGGGTCAATGACGGTGACTTCGCTGGCCTCCACGCCCCGGCCGACCAGTTCCTCCCGGGCCGCCCGGGCATCGGACACCACCAGCTGCATGCCGTGCATCGACCCGGGGGCCATCTGCTGCTGGGACGGCAGGTCCCCGATGACGATGGAGCAGCCCGACCCCGGCGGAGTCAGCTGCGCGAATTCCATCTGCTCAGCGACGGTGTGGTGGTCCAGGGTGAATCCGACCTGGTCGCGGTAAAAGGCGATCGACCGGTTCAAATCGCTGACCGGCAGGACCACGACTTCCAAGGTCCAATCCATGATGCACCTGCTTTCTGCGTTGCGGTTGCTGTGTCGCTAGCCTGTGGACAGGCCCTTGCCGAGCAGCTCGTCGAGCTGGTCATAGCCTTCGGACATGCCGACCTCCATGCCGGCGGAAGCCATGCCATCGCGGGACTCCACGGATGGAAAGACGGACCGGCCCGTCAGCTTGCTCCGGCCGCCGGGGAGGTCCGTGAAGGTGGCATATTCGAGGGTCACCGAGTCCGGATACCCCTCGTACTCGAAGGTCTGGAGCACGAAGTCGTCCTCGCGCACGGTGTGGAACAGGCCGTGGAAGGCATAGTCCACGCCGTCGTCGCCCGATTGCACAAAGCGGTAGGCGCCGCCGGTTCGGGGCTCAAATGTATCGATCCGGGTGGTCATCTCCCGCGGTCCGATCCACTGGGCAAAGAGCTCCGGGTCGACGTGCGCCTGGAAGACCTGGTGCACGGCAAAATCGAACTCGCGCTCATAGTGCACATAGGGCTCGCCCTCTGGCATGTGGACCGTCAACGGATTGCTCATGGCGCACCTTCTCCCTGCAGCGCACCCTCCTGCAGCTGGGCGAGGAGTTCGTCGAGCCGGTCAAAGCCCTCGGACACGCCGCCTTCCATGCCGGACGAGGCCATGCCGTCGCGGGCCTCCATTGACGGATAAACGGCGTGGGCGCTAATCCGGGTCCGGTCGCCGTCGAGCTGCTCCAGCGTCATGAACTCAATGCTCACGACGTCGGGATAACCGGAGAATTCGAAGGTCTGGACGGCGAATTCGTTCTCCCGCACGGTGTGGAAGATGCCGCTGAACGTATACGGCACGCCGTCGGGGCCGGTGTGGATGTAGCGGTAGGAACCGCCGCTGCGGAAATCGTAGTGATCAATGTCCATCTTCATGCCCCGCGGACCGAGCCACTGGACGATGAGGTCCGGATCGGCATAGGCCTTGAAGACCTGGGAAACCGGGAAATCCAGCTCCCGGGAAAAGTTGATGAACGGGACGCCCTCGGGGACGTTGAGTTCCAGTGCGTTGGTCATGATGGATCCTTTGGCTGACGGCCGGCTGCTGCGGCCTGTCTGCGGAGCACGGCCTCAAGGCCGCGGAACTGCTGCTCGCGGATCAACCGGTACTGGTCAATCCAGGCGGTCAGCGCCTCCAACCGTGCGGGGTTCAGGTGGACGGGCCGGCGCTGCGCGTCACGGCTGCGCGTGACCAGTTGTGCCTGCTCGAGGACCTGGATGTGCTTCGAGACGGCCTGCTTGGACATCTCGAAGGGTTCCGCCAGCTCGTTGACCGTGGCCGGGCCCCGGGAAAGCCGGGCAATGATGCGGCGCCGGGCCGGATCGGCCAGAGCCTGGAAGGCCCGGTCGAGCTGTGCCTCATCGCCTGCAGTCTCCATGCCGCGGTCAACTTCTGTAGTTCGAATTCTCACGGTACTGACAACCAACGGAAGCAGACAATCCTTCAACCGTAATCAAGGTTGTGGTTGTTCAACCTGTTGGTTGATTACGAATCTACGCCCCGGTTTTGGGAGGGTCAAGGGTTCTCCGGGAATCTCTTACGGAAACTTTCCGACGACGACGGCGGGGGTGCGGCGGCGGGGGTTGGTGGGCGGGGTTGGGCCCCGCTGGGGGTGCGTTTGGGTGGCTTGGGTGGGTCGGTTGGCTGGCCCGACCAGTGTGCAGGTCTGGTGGGTTTGGCTTCGCGAAAGCGCAGGTCTGGTGGGTTTGGGTTCGCGAAAGTGCAGGTCTGGTGACCTGACGGCGCTGAAACTCGCCATATCTGCGCACTCGACGGGGCAGACCGATACGAACTCGCCAGATCTGCGCACTCGACGGGGCAGGCCGATACGAACTTGCCAGATCTGCGCACTCGACGGAGCCACCCGAAATTCCTCGTGCAGATAAGGGCCTCTAATCGTCCAAATCATCCGGTAGGAGAGCCTTATCTGCACGATAGATCCGCTCCGGGCCCCTTAGAGTTCGTTATCTGCACGAGAGAACTCGGCGCGGACCGTCGGGCCCGGTAGGAGGTGGACGCCGATCGCGGCGGGCCGCCCCCAGCCGGAAGGGCCGCTATTCACAGTCCCGCCCCGCCGCCGGACAATGGGAAGTGCAGGCTGCGGCCCCGGTTCAGGTACCGCAGCAGCCGCGCTCCGGCGGTTGCGCCCTTGCTGGGCTAAGGCTCCGGCGGCCGCAGCGCTTGCTGGGATAACGATCTGCGGGGACAAGGCTCTGGTTGAATAACGATCCGGTTGGGATGACCATGACTAGTTCGGCTTCACCTTCACATGTCCGCGGCGAACCCGCTTTCCACTGGGGCAGTTTCGTCTTTGGGCTCTTGATGCTGCTGCTGGTTATCGCCCAGGGAGTGGCCTCCGGGCTGCCGGGCTACGTGGGGATGGCCGGCTTGATTCTGCTGATCACTGGCCTCTACGCGTTTTTCAGCGGCCGACCTTCCTGGCTCTGGCTGCACCACCGGCGCGATGCCGCCATCGTGGGAGTTCTCGGGCTGGCGGCCTTCCTGCTGGCGCTGGGAATCCGGCTCGGCGGAGGCTGACCGGGCCGGATCTCCGCGGAACGGCCCACAGACGGCCCGGCTTCACCGCCGGACGCCTTTCACCGCCGGACGCCTTCTCCCTCCTACCCGCTTTCACCGCCGGACGAGCGGTGCGGTGAACACCCAGGGTTCGCGCGGCAGCCGTGCCGGGGAGAACTCCTCGAGTGCCTCCTCGAGCGTGCCGGGTGGCAGCCCGAGCGAGGCCAGGATCAGGTCCCGTACCTGCCCGGGGCCGGCTCCCGCGTCTCCCAGCGCACCCAGGGTGATGGCGCCGTCGCGCTTGGCCAGCCGCTGCCCTGCGGAATTCAGCACCAGCGGAACATGCGCGTACTCCACCGGCGGCAGGCCCAGCAGTGAAGCGAGATACGCCTGCCGGGGAGCGGAGCTGAGCAGGTCACCGCCGCGCACCACCTGGTCGATGCCCTGCGCTGCGTCGTCAATCACCACCGCGAGGTTGTAGGGCGGCACGCCGTCGTTGCGCAGCAGCACCAGATCGTCCACCGGTCCGGTGAAGGACCCGTGCAGCAGGTCGGTCACCGTGTACTGCTCCACCTCGCTGCGCAGCCGCAGGGCAGCGGGACGCAGCCGCCGCCGTCGGGCTCGCTGGGCGCTGCTGAGGTTGCGGCAGGTGCCGGGATAGGCGCCGGGCGGAGCATGCGGAGCCCGCGGTGCGTCGGCAATTTCGCTGCGGGTGCAGAAGCACTCGTAGACTTTGCCGGCTTCGTCCAGCCGATCGATGGCCTGCAGATAGAGCTCGGTGCGTTCGGACTGACGGATCGGCGCAGCGTCCCAGGAAAGCCCGACGGCGGTGAGGTCACGCAGCTGCGCGGCCTCGGTCCGGGAGCGCTCGGGATCCAAATCTTCCACCCGCAGCAGGAAACTGCGCCCCGTGAACCTGGCAAACAGCCACGCCAGGATGGCCGTGCGGAAATTGCCGATGTGGAGATCTCCCGTCGGGCTCGGGGCGAAGCGGCCGGCTCCTGCGAAGGGCGCGACGGAGATTAGGGCGGGGGCCGCAGCGGGGGATGCGGGCGGAATTTCGGACACCGCTTCAGCTTACAAACCCGGGGCCTGCCCGGAGGCAAACCCAACGGAAAACCCGCTGCGGGCCTAGTCCAGTTCCTCGAACAGGGTCAGCTGCACGCCTTCGGGGCCGTTGAGCCGGGAGTTCAACGACCGCCAGGGCGTTTCACGGGGCTCGGCCACCAGCTCGGCGCCGCCGTCGACCGCTGCCCGGGTGGCCCGCGCGCCGTCGTCGACCTCAAAGGCCACCCGCAGCTTCAGGCTGGGCTCGCCGCCCGCCTCGACCCGGTCGATGAACCGGACCTGTGCCGGATTCGAGATCTCCAGGGTGGCGCGGCCGGCGTCCAAAATGGTGACTTCGGCGCCGTCGCCGCCCGAGTAGGCCTCCAGCTCCGGAAGTCCCAGGGTGTCGCGGTAAAACGCGAGCGCCGCCGCATAATCCTCGGCAGCGATCACCAGCCGCAGCTGGCGGACGGACGGTGGAGGAGTGGCTGCAGAGGTATCCATACGGACACAACCGCAGCGGCCGCCCGGAGATTCCCGCGGCGCGCTGAGCCGCCGGCCGGTAGAGTGAGGGGCCGCCTGTCGCGGTTTTCGCCTGCCGGCCTTGCGTTCGGTCAGAACTCAAGGACTACACACCACATGACGCTGAACTTCACCGCGATCGACTTTGAAACGGCCAACGGATCGCGGGCTTCGGCCTGTGCCCTGGGCATGGTGAAGGTCCGGAACGGGCAGATTGTCGAGCGCGGCTACTGGCTCCTGCGGCCCACCGACGGCGGAGGCTTCCAGCGGCGCAACATCGACATCCACGGCATCACCGAGGCCATGGTGGCCGGCGCCCAGACCTGGGCGCAGGCCCATCCCGAGATCACGGCGTTCATCGCGGAGGACGCCATCCTCGCCCATAACGCCGCCTTCGATCTGGCCGTGTTCCGCGAAACCAGTGCCAACGCCGGCCTTGCAGGCCAGGCCTTCCGCTACGGGTGTTCCGTGAAAATGGCGCAGGCGCTGCTGGCGCTGGAGAATCACAAACTGCCCACCGTCAACGCCGCGCTGGGCTTCGGCGCGTTCCAGCACCACGACGGACTGGCCGACGCCGAGGCCTGCGCCAACATCACCATCGCCCTGGCCCAGCGGGAGGGGATGGCAGACATCGACGCCGTCCTGAAGTTCTGCGGGCCGAAGGGGGCAACGGGTTTCGCCCGGACCCCGGCCGCAGCGCGGGTGACCGGGCTGGCGCCGTCGCGGGCGCAGTCGCCGGCGCAGGCTGCCGGCCGGGCGCCGTCGACCGCCGCCGGGCGGACCCAGCGATTCACGCCCCGCCCCACCCTCACCCTGACCGAGCCGGTGGCTGCGGTCTCCGCGAAGATGAGCGGGCACATGGTCTCCTTCACCGGGGACTTCACCGTGGAACGCCCGGTCCTGCAGCAGCTGGTGCTGGAACACGGCGGGCAGCTGAACAACCACGCCCCCACCCGCGCCACCTCGCTGCTGGTGGTCGGCGACTGGAACGCCGACCTGCTGCGGGCCGGCGCCGTCGTCAGCCGGTCAGTCCTGAAGGCACAGGCCCTGCGGGCCAAGGGCCAGGCCCTGGACATCATCGGGGAAGCGGCCTTCCGGGAGCTGCTCGACGCCGATCCCGCCAATCCCGCCGGTCCCGCCGATTCCGCAGCCGGTGTTGCCTCCGCGGCCGCGGCGCTGCTGCCTTCCGCAGAGCCGATGTCCCTGGTCGACACTCCACCGGCCCTGCCCAAGCGCCGTGACGTCAAGGGCATGGGCGAAATCCTGGCACGGATGGGCCCGGCAGACCCCGCCGCGGCCACCTTCAAAAGCGAGCACTACGGAGTGTTCCGGGTTGCCGGCACCGCCTTCAAATCCCCGGTGCTCGGGGTACGGATGCTCGGGCACCGCAGCATCGAAAACAACGGCAAGCCCGAGCGCGACATCCATGCCCTGGCCCTCCTGCAGGATGAGGATGCGGCTTTTGTTTCCACTCTGCTCAGCCATGACCCGGACCGCGAATTCCTGGAGGTCCTGCTGGGCAGCGTCCGGCACGGGGACCTGGTGACGGCGGTGTTTGATGCCCTGGGCGGCCCTTTCCTGGTTCAGGGCGTGGCGGTCTACGCCCCGGTTGGCGACATGTTCATGCTCGGATCGATGGTCCTGGCGCACCGCGGCCGCCCCGGCACAAAGCTCAGCTGGCTGCAGGGGGTCATCCCGCGCGCCGAGCATGCCCTGGCGGTGCCCGAGGTTATCAGCGCCTGGGACTTCTACGAAACCTCAGCCGACTAGAAAACTCCGTTGCAGCCCGCCGGGCGGCAGGATATACCTCTCTAGAGGAGGTACGGGAATGGATGCTGGAGTTGGAACACCGAAGTACGCGATGACGGAACCGGCCGCGAACGTCTTTTTCGTGGAAGGCCCGGCGTCGAACTGGATTATCTTGCGCGACGGGGATGCTTTCACCCTGATAGACGGCGGCTATCCGGGGGACTTGCCGCTGGTGGTTGCCTCGATCCGGGACGCCGGCCTGGATCCCGCCGACGCGGCGGCGATCCTCGTCACGCACGCCCATGCTGACCACGCCGGGACCGCCGGCTACTTCGCCGCAGCCTACCGAATCCCGGTCCTGTGCAGCCTTCCCGAACTGCCCTATCTGCAGGGGGAGCAGCGGGAGCAGGTCTCGGTCGCGCACATCCTGAGCCGGGCCTGGAACCCCGCCGTCCTGCACTGGGCCTGGCACGCACTGGCTGCCGGCGGCGCCGGGCGGGTGGCGGTCCTGTCCGCGGCCACCTGGTACGACGACGCCGAGCTGGCCGCCCTGCCCGGCTCGCCGGTGGCAGTGCCCACCCCGGGGCACACACCGGGACACACCGCCTACTACCTGCCTGCCGCGCACGCGGTTGCCACCGGTGACGCCCTGGTGACGGGCCACAACATCAGCCGGATCCGGGGTCCGCAGATGCTCGATCCCATGTTCCACTCAGACGGCGACGGCGCACGGCGCTCGCTGGGACAGCTCAGCATACTGGACGCTTCGCTGTTGCTGCCCGGGCACGGCCCGGCCGCACGGTTGGAAGTGCGGCAGGCTGTCGGAACCGTCCGGTCACGCGTGGCGCCCCGGAAGCGCCGGATCGTGGCGCCCGGCCCCATCGGCGGAGTCGCCGAGCCGACCTACGGAAAGACCGTGCCGGACGGCGCCGAGGGGTAGGGAACTTCCGGCGGATTCCTGCACCTGACGGTTCCGAACTGATTGGTGTCGGGCCGTGTCCACAGGCTCCGGACCAGCGATTCCAGGCTCCGGCCTGCCCCCGTAGCGTTCCTGAAAACCCGAAGGGGGCGCACATGGAAATGGACATTCAGGTGGCGTCGGTGCAGGCTCTGCTGCGCGACGCCCGGTTCGACCTTGACGAGTTGGAAAACGCTCGGAGAGTGCTGGCGGAGCAGGAGCAGGGGCTGCCGGACCTTCTGGGCACGTGTACCCAGATAGCCGAGACGGCCCGCGGGATCTGCGCTGACGTGCTTGGCCGGGACGTCTCGGCCATCATGATCCGCTGCAACAATGCGGTCCAGGGGGTCGCCCAAGCTGTGGCCGAGTACGTCCAAGGTGATGAGCAGATGGTTCGGAATGCCCAGCGCCTCGCGGCGTCCGTTCCGGCCAACTACCGTCCACCCCGTTACGGCGGCAGCCTCAACCTGCGGGCAGTCGAATGACCCGCTACATCCACATCGAGCTGCATGAGCTTCGCATGCTGCCCGACGGCGAACCGATCCAGGCACGGGCTCGGGAAATCCTCGACGGAGCAGCGGTTTTCGCCGATGCCATCGAGTCCCTGCAAAACAAGTGGCAGGGTCTGGGCGGTCTTTACGCCGCTCCGGAACAGGACCTGGTTTTGCGGGCTTTCGATGCGCCGGCGGCCCACACCCGGGAATACACGGAAAGCAGCGCGCTGCTGCGGGCTGCCCTGGACCGGTTCGGCAGTGAACTCATCGCCATTGAAACGCAGCGCCGGATGCTGGAAACCGAAATCGAGGCGGCGTACCAGCGCCTCGACGACGAGCTCCGCGAGATGAAGAAGGACAACGCCTCCCAACGCACCATGGAGGCCGTCCGGGCCGCGGCTACCGAACCGCTCCAGGCCAAAGCGGACCTGCTGGCCGTGCACTTTGAGCAGGCATCCGAGGACTGCCTGGCCGCCTTGGCCGGAATCTCCCGCTCCACGCCGGACGTGGTCTCCAGCTATTCTTCGAGCCGCATGGATCTGTCCTCCGCGCTGCGCCGGGAGATGGACGCGGTATTCCGGAAGGCCGCCGCTCGGGACGCCACTCCGGCAGACATCAGGGCGTTGTATGCGCAGTTGACGCTGCTGGGTCCGGAGCTGCTGAGCGAGCTGGGACGGCGGCCGGAGGCCCGGCTTTTCGTGGCCGGCCTGAGCCCGCACGAAGAGGCCAACTTCTGGGCAAAGCTGAACGGCCCGCAGCAGGCCGCCCTCGCCGCAGCCCTTCCGGGGCTGGTCGGAAACCTGGAGGGCGCCCCGTACAAGGTTCGGGACACGGCCAACCGGCGCGTTCTGGCGGCCGTTCAGCAACGCCTGGGCCGGACACCCGCCGGCACCGCTGCCGGCGGCAGGAAGGCCCGCGGTGCTGCATGGCGGCCGGAAGACCTGCGGCCGATGGAACGCAGCCGGCATCTGGAACGCACCGAAGCGGTGAACGCGCTGACGAAAGCGCTGGGCGGCGCCGGGGAGAAGCGGCAGCTGATTTCCTTCGACCCCGGCACCAACGTGCCACTGGCCGCCATCAGTGTCGGAGAAGACCTCGATTCTGCCAGCAACGTTTCCTTCCTGGTGCCGGGGATGAATACCTCCACGAAGCAGGCGGCGTCGCTGGTGGACAACGCGCAGTCCCTCGGCCGGGAACAGCGCAGGATCGGAGTTCACGGCGGGTCCACCGCGGTGGTGGCGTACATGGGCTACGAACCCCCGACCGAGCTCACCGTGGGCGGTGCGGCCAGCGCGGAGAAGGGCGCACCGGCATTGGCCGCAGCGCTTGACGGCCTGTATCTGGGCCGGACCGCTGGCGGAGCTCCGCCTCCCGAGGTCAATGTGGTGGCCCACTCCTACGGCACCACCATGGCGGCGCTGGCGCTGGACCAGACCCAGTATCGGGTCACGGCAGCGGTGCTGCTGGCATCCGCCGGGGTTCAGTCGGACTCCGCCGACACCCTCAACGTGGATCTCGCCACGGACGGAGCGGTGGACGTCTACGTCACGCTCGCTTCGGCGGACCGCGTCGCGGAAATGGGGACAGCGGCCAGCGAAATCGTGGCCATTGTGACGCTCAATCCCGCTGCCGCGCGTCTGGATCCCCTCACCGAGGCCTGGGGCGGCAGAGTCTTCAGCTCGGACCGGGTCACGGTGGACGGAAAATCCTTTGCGGCTGTCGGCGGCCACGGGCTCGGCGGCTATCTTGGCCAGGACAGCTTCAGCCTGCACTTCACCGCCCTCGTGACCGGCGGCCGGGCGGAGGAGGCGCTGGCCATGGTGGCGGCGCAGAAATGAAGGACGAGCGCGGGACACCGCCGTAATCGCTCGGTTGCAGCTACGCGCCCAAATGCCCCAGCAGTTCAGCCTCGGCGGCATCGAGGTAGCCGCGCAGCGTGTCGGCGGCCTCGGCCCGGCGGCCGGCGCGCAGCAGGTCCACCAGGGCGGCGTTTTCCTCCACATACCGGGTGTGGAACTCCGGCTCGGCGCTCATGGCGTGGAACACCAGCCGCATCTCGGCCAGCACGCGGCCCATCATCTGCTG
Source organism: Arthrobacter sp. zg-Y1219 (assembly GCF_030125545.1). Classification (NCBI taxonomy): domain Bacteria; kingdom Bacillati; phylum Actinomycetota; class Actinomycetes; order Micrococcales; family Micrococcaceae; genus Arthrobacter; species Arthrobacter sp. zg-Y1219. The sequence continues at coordinate 158,592 of NZ_JASKLY010000016.1, read as the reverse complement.
CAGCTGCAGGCTGCCGGACATGGCGATCAGCGCTTCATGGAAGGCCTGGTTGGCGGCGGCCATGTCCGGGACGGCCCCGCGGCGCTTGGCGTCACGGGCCTCCGCCACCACGGCGTCGAGCCGGTGCAGGTCCAGCTCCGGTCCCCAGAGCACCGCGGCGGGCTCCAGCATGCGGCGGACCCGGTAGATTTCCCGGACGGCGTCGGAGTCGGGCGCGGCCACAAACACGCCGCGGTTCGGAAAGCGGGTCACCACCGACTCGATGCTGAGCATGGTGAACGCCTCGCGCAGGGTGTTGCGGGAAACCTGCATGGACGCGGCGAGCTGCTGCTCGGAAAGCTTGGTGCCCGGCGCCAGCTCGCCGGCGGCAATCCGGCGGCGCAGCACATCGGCCACCCAGACGGTGGTGTTCGCATGGTCGGTGCGGTCCGTGGTGACGTCCGGCAGGTTCACAAGCATTCCCCTAATCTAGTGGGCGAAAGAGGGATCCGAAGCACCGGCCGGAGGGGGAGACGGCCGGTGCTCCGGACGTTTAGGAGCCGATCCGGCCCAGGGAATTCCCGCGTGCGACGGCGGCCCCGGGTTCCAGCTCGGCACGGCTCAGGGTTCCGGCCCGGTGGGCGCGGACGGTGGTTTCCATTTTCATGGCCTCCAGCACGGCGACCGGATCGCCCGCGGCCAGCCGGGCGCCGTCGTCGGCCACCCACTTCACCAGGTTCCCCGCCATCGGCGAGGCCAGTACGCCGCCTCCGCCGTCGGAGCTCCCGCCGTCGCCGGCGGCCGGGGCTCCGCTTCCGCCGGAGCGCAGCGCGTTCAGCAGGGCGGCGGGCACCCCGACGGCGACGGCGCGGCCGTCGACGTCGATGGTGATGGTCTCGCGCTCGGCGCCGGGCAGCGAGGCGGCGATCTCCGGAGACGCGGCCAGCGGTTCGGCGAACTCGGACTCGATCCAGGTGGTGTGCACCCCGAAGGTGTCTCCGCGGGTGAAGGCCTCGGAGCGGACCACGGCGCGGTGGAACGGCAGGACGGTGGGCAGCCCGCGGATTACGATCTCGTCCAGCGCGGCCCGGGCCCGGCGCAGCGCCTGCGGCCGGTCCTCGCCCCAGACAATCAGTTTGGCCATCAGCGAGTCGTACTCGGCGGGCACCACGGAACCGGAGCGGACGCCGGAATCGACCCGGATGCCGGGGCCGGTTGGCGGTTCGAACGCGTCCACTGGGCCGGGGCCGGGCAGAAATCCGCGGGCCGGATCCTCGGCGTTGAGCCGGAATTCGAACGCGTGTCCACGGGGCGCCGGATCCTCGGTAAAGGACAGCGGCAGGCCGTCGGCGATCCGGAACTGCTCGCGGACCAGATCGACGCCGGTGGTTTCCTCGGTCACCGGGTGCTCAACCTGCAGCCGGGTGTTGACCTCCAGGAAGCTGATCAGCCCGTCGGGGGAGACCAGATATTCCACCGTGCCGGCGCCGGTGTAGCCGGCCTCGCGGCAGATCGCCTTCGCCGATTCGTGGATGGTGGCGCGCTGCTCATCGGTCAGGAACGGCGCGGGAGCCTCCTCCACGAGCTTTTGGTTGCGGCGCTGCAGCGAGCAGTCGCGGGTGCCGACAACGACGACGTTGCCGTGCGTATCGGCCAGCACCTGCGCCTCCACATGCCGGGGCCGGTCCAGGAACCGTTCGGCGAAGCACTCGCCGCGGCCGAACGCTGACACGGCCTCGCGGACTGCTGACTCGAACGCATCCTCCACGTCTTCGAGCCTGCGCGCGATCTTCATGCCGCGGCCGCCGCCGCCGAAGGCCGCCTTGATCGCCACCGGCAAACCGTGTTCCTCGGCGAACGCGCGGACCTGTCCGGCGCTTTCGGCCGGCCCCGGGGTGCCGGGCACCAGCGGCGCGCCGGCCCGGACGGCGATGTCACGCGCGGTGACCTTGTTGCCCAGGTCGCGGATCGCCTGCGGTGAGGGGCCGATCCAGGTCAGTCCGGCGTCGAGCACTGCCTGCGCGAAGTCAGCGTTCTCGGACAGGAACCCGTAGCCGGGGTGCACGGCGTCGGCCCCGGCCAGCTGCGCGGCCTCGATCAGCTTGGGAATGTTCAGGTAGGTGTCGGCGCCGGCGGCGCCGTGCAGGGGCAGGGCCTCGTCGGCCTGGCGCACGTGCAGGGCATCGGCGTCGGGGTTCGAATAGACTGCCACCGACCCGATTCCGGCGTCGGCGCAGGCGCGGGCCACGCGCACGGCAATTTCGCCGCGGTTCGCGATCAGGACCTTCTTCATGGGGTTCCTTCCGGAAACAGTGCGGCGGCCGATCCGGGGGAGAGCGGCGCCAGGGTGTCGGGGTGCACGAAAACAAAGCGGACGGGGTGGCCGGGCGGCAGCTGCGCGGCCACCGGCAGGTCCTCGGGCACGACGGCGGCAATCACCGGATATCCGCCGGTCACCGGATGATCGGCCAGGAACAGGACGGGAAGGCCCGACGGCGGGACCTGCAGCGAGCCGGCGACCACGCCTTCACTGGGAAGTTCGCCGTTCCGGACGCGCTGCAACGGCTGCGCCTCCGGGTCTTCGGGGTCGGTTTCGAGCCGGACGCCGATCCGGTTGGACTCGTTGGTGGTGCGCCAGGTGTGCTCCGTCAGCGCGGCGGCGGCATCCGGTCCGAACCAGTCCTGCCGCGGGCCGGCGGTGATGCGCAGCAGGGTTGGGAAGTCGCCGTCGCCGAGGGTTCCCGGCTGGTCGCCGCTGAGCAGGGTGCCGGGCTCGGGGGAGCCGACGGGTGTGGTGCCGGTGATGTTGCCGATGGGCAGCCGGGTTCCGGATTCCAGCGAGGCGGGTCCAATGCGGCTCATTGAATCGGTGCTGCGGCTGCCCAGAACGGGTTCGACGGCGATGCCGCCGCGGACGGCCGCGTAGGCACGGACTCCGCGGAAGGGGGAGCCCAGGGTGAGGATCTCGCCGTCGAGCAGTGCGAACGGAGCGTTCAACGGAACCGGCCGGTCACGCTTGCCGTCGGGGGATACGACGGCGGCGGGCACCTCGGCGCCGGCCAGTGCCAGTACCGTGTCCCCGTGCGCGGTGAGCTCGAGGCCGCCGAAGAGGTTCTCGATCACCGCCGCGTCAGCGGGATTGCCGACGAGCCGGTTGGCCTGCCGGGCGGAGCGGGTGTCGGCGGCTCCCGAGGCGGAAACGCCGAGGTCCGCATAGCCGGGGCGGCCCAAATCCTGAATCAGGGACTGCAGGCCGGCGGCGCGGACTACCAACGAGGGACCGGCCGCTGATTCCTCGATGGCTGCGGGGGAGGGGTCTGTCGTCGTAACCAGCTCACGGACAGCCTGGAAGATGACGGTGTCACCGGGGCGGATGAGGGCGGGATCTTCGCGGTCCAGGTCCCACATGACGGCGCTGGTGCGGCCGATCAGCTGCCAGCCTCCCGGGGATTCGCGCGGATACACCGCCGAATATTCGCCCGCCAGCGCCACTGAACCGGCGGGCACGGCGGTGCGCGGAGTGTCGCGGCGGGGAACTTTCAGGACGGGATCCCCGCCGGTCAGGTATGTGAAACCGGGAGCGAACCCGCCAAACCCGCCCAGCCAGGAACTGCCGGTATGCGCCTTAATCACGGCCTCCTCCGAGAGGCCGGTGAGGCGGGACACCTCGGCGAGGTCGGCGCCGTCGTACACGGTGTCGATGGTGACCGTGCGCGCCTCCGGAGCCTCAGCACGGGTGAGGTCCAGGGCTTGAATCCGGCCAGCGGCGTCGACCGTTTCCCGCCGGCCGATGAAACGGACCAGCACGGTGCCGGCGGCCGCGAGAACATCGACCTGGCCGGGCAGCGGGTGTGCCTTGAGCTGGGTGTGCAGGGCGGTGACGTCGGCCAGCGATGCCAGCTCGACCAGCAGGGCGCGGGTGCCCGCGGGCCGGATGCCGGCGATCGGGGAGGACGTCATACGAAGCTCTGGATGGTGACGCCGGCGTTTTCCAATCCGCGCCGTACGGCCGCGGCCATCGCGACGGCGCCGGGGGTGTCGCCGTGGACGCAGATGGAGGCGGCGTTCATGGGGATGACGGTGCCGTCCACGGCCGTGATGGTGCCTTCGGTGGCGAGGCGGACCATGTTGGCGGTGACCTGCTCTGCATCGTGGATCACCGCATTGGATTCGCGCCGCGACACCAAGGTTCCGTCCGGGCTGTAGTTGCGGTCGGCAAAGGCTTCGGCAACACCGCGCAGGCCGGCGTCGGCGGCTTTGTCCAGGGCGACGGCGCCGGGCAGCAGCAGGACCGGCAGGTCCTTGTCGAAGGTGCGGACGGCGTCGATGACGGCCTGGGCATGGACCTCGTGATGAACGATCGTGTTGTAGAGGGCGCCGTGCGGTTTCACGTATTTGACCTCGCCGCCTGCGGCCCGGGCCATGGCCTGCAGCGCGCCCAGCTGATAGAGGATGTCGTCGTGCAATTCGGTGTAGGAGCAGTCCAGGAACCGGCGGCCGAAGCCGGCCAGGTCCCGGTACGCCACGTGGGCGCCGATGGTGACTCCGGCGGCGACGGCGTCGCGGCAGGTCTGTGCGATGGTGGACGGGTCTCCGGCGTGGAAGCCGCAGGCCACGTTGGCGCTGGAGACGGATTCGAAGACGGCGGCGTCGTCGCCCATCTTCCAGTTGCCGAAGGACTCTCCGACGTCGCTGTTCAAATCAATGACCGGCATGCTGGTCTCCGTACCTCTGGTGGGGGCTGGTGTCCCTACAGTGTGCGCGATCACGTTCGATTGTTCAACAATCCGGGGCGTTTATTGCGTCAGCAGGCCGGTCAGGCCGTCGAGAATGATGCGCAACCCCACCTCAAACTCGGCACCGAAGCTGTAGTCCGGCTGGGTGGCGCGGTCCATTGCCATCTCCGCCAGGTAGGGCAGCTCCCCGGCTGGGATGGAGCGGGCCATGGCCTCCACAATCTGCGGATCCGCATCGGGCACGCCGACCGGCAGCCCGGCCTCCTGCAGGGCGAAGCCGTAGATGTAGCTGTCCAGCAGGGCATAGGCGTGACCGGCGGCGTCCAGCGAGAAGCCCGACCGGCGCAGTACGCCCAGCGTGGAGTCGTGGTGGCGCAGATTGGCGGCGCCCGGCGTCGTGCGCGTTTCCATCAGTCCCACCGCCCACGGGTGGAGGGAGAGCGCCGCCCGCATGCCGTGGGCGCGGGCCTCCATGGCTGCACGCCATCCGCCAGGGGTTTCGGAGGGCACCTGCACCTCGTCAAAGACGAGGTCGACCAACCCGTCCAGGATGTCTTCCTTGTTGGCCACGTGGTGGTAGAGCGACATCGGCTGCACCGACAGATCCGAGGCCAGCGAGCGCATGGTCAGAGAGCCGAGCCCGCCGTCGTCGGCAAGGCGGGCGGCAGCCTGCAGCACGCGTTCGCGGGTCAGCGGCTGACGGAGGTGTGGGGAAGCGTTTGTGGTTGTCATTGCGGGCAGTCTACCGCTGCCTTACTTTGTAAGGTACGGTCGCGCTTACAGAGTAAGGCTGATGTGTTCCAGAAGGAACTTCCGCGAAAGGACCCGCCATGTCCCGCACGTCACGCACTTCCCAAAACGGGCCACCGTCTGCTCCGTCTGCCACCCCATCTGCTCCGACCCAGGCCCGAGCCGATTTGCCGCCAGCAGGTCAGTCGTCGGCCCCATCCGTTTCATCGCCAGCCGCTTCGCCCGCAGTTCCGTCGTCTGCCAGCTTGCCGGCTACAGTCCCCGCCGTGCTGCAGACCGGCTACGGCGGCCCGGAGGTCCTGCGTCTGGCCGAGCATCCGCTTCCTCAGCTGGGAGCCACCGAGGTGCTGGTGCAGGTACGCGCCGCCGGGCTGGCCCGCGCCGCCTGGCACATGATGACGGGTAAACCGTATCTGCTCCGCGCTGCCGTCGGGCTGCGCAGGCCCCGGCAGCCCGTGATGGGGCACAACCTCGCCGGCACCGTGGCCGCCGTCGGTGCCGGCGTCACTCGTTTCCGGATAGGGGATGAGGTGTATGGGATCGGCCGGGGCACCTTTGCTGGATTCTCTGCTGCCCCCGAGGAGAAGCTGGCCTTCAAGCCTGCCGGTCTGGACTTCGAGCAGGCGGCAGTGGTTCCACTGTCAGGACTGACTGCGCTGCAGGCCCTGGATGCCGCCCGGGTGGCCGCGGGGATGAAGGTCCTGGTGCTGGGAGCGGCCGGCGGCGTCGGCAGTTTTGCAGTGCAGATGGCCCGGGCGGCCGGGGCCGAGGTGACCGGGGCGTGCAGTGCCGGCAAGGCGGAGTTTGTCCGGTCGCTTGGTGCCGCGGGGATTATCGACTATGCGCGGGAGGATTTCGCCGCCGCCGGGCCCCGGTTCGACGCGATTATCGACGTCGGCGGCAATCCTTCCCCGGCCCGCCTGCGCCGCGCACTGGTGCCCGGCGGCACGGCGGTGCTTGCCGGCGGGGAGGGAGGCAACCGGCTGACCGGGGCCATCTTCGAGCGGCAGGTCGGCGGTGCGGTCCTGTCGCTTTTCGGCAACCGCCGGCTGAAGGGACTGATGTGCCGGGAGAACGGCAAAGACCTCGAGCGCATCTCCGCCATGACCGAGGCAGGCACGGTCGTGCCGCGCATCGACAGCCGGTATCGGCTGGCCGACGTCGCCGAAGCGATGCGGCGGCTGGAATCCGGCCAGGTGTGCGGCAGCGTCGTCCTGGTTCCGTGACCGTTTTGGGACGTTACTGCCACTGCGCAACGGCAGCAGAACCCCAAAACGGCAGCGAGATCCCACAACGGCAGCAGCACAACGACGACGGCGGAGCCCCAGAGGGTCCGCCGTCGTCGTTTCCGTTTGTTAAGGAGCTAGTCCATCCGCTCCAGCACAAACACGGGGATTTCGCGATCCGTCTTCGCCTGGTAATCGGCGTACGGGGGATAGGCTCCGACGGCGCGCTCCCACCAAGCGGCCTTCTCCTCGCCGGTGACTTCGCGGGCGCGCATGTCCCACTTCTGCGGTCCGTCCTGCAGCTCTACGTGCGGGTTGGGCACGATGTTGTGGTACCAGACGGGGTGCTTGGGTGCGCCGCCCATGGACGCGACGACGGCGTAGTCGCCGTCGCGCTCCACGCGCATCAGCGGCGTCTTGCGCAGCTTTCCCGACTTCGCGCCGACCGTGGTCAGCAGTACGACGGGGCGCCCGCCGAGGGTGGTTCCCTCGGTACCGCCGGAGCTTTCAATGAGCTCCGCCTGCTCGCGGGCGCGCTTGCTGGAACTGGGGGCGTATTCACCGGTAAGAATCATAAAGACAGTCAACCCCTTTTGCGGCGTCGAGGTCCAACTGCCGCCTGGCCGCCGGAGACAGCTATGCGCGCCGGAGACAGGGGAACGGGGCGGGCGTTTTTGCGCACCTAGAATGTAAAAGAACCAACGCAGACGCAAAGGAGGCCTCGATGGTCATGCCCCGGAACCTGTTTCTCGTCCGCCACGGACAGAGCGAAGCGAACGTTATGCAGCGGGCTTCCAAGGCCGGTGACCCGAGCCTCTACACCGAAGAGACAATGACCGTTCCGGACCGTTCCTGGCGCCTGACCGAACTCGGAGTACAGCAGGCAAAGGTCGCGGGCGCTTGGATCGCCGAGCAGAACATCGAGTTCGACCGCGCCATTGTCTCCACCTACACCCGGACCCGCGAGACTGCCGCGAACCTCGGGCTGGATGTGCGCTGGGAAGAGAACCGCGTCATCCGCGAACGGTCGTGGGGTGAGATCGGATCCATGTCGAAGCAGGATTTTGCGCGGAAGTATTCGCAGAACGCGGCGTACCGCGAGAACGATCCGTTGTACTGGGCTCCGCCCGCCGGCGAATCCATTGCCAATGTGGCCGAGAACCGGGTGCGGAACATCCTCAGCACTCTGCACCGCGAGAATGCCCGCGACAACGTTCTCATGGTCACCCACGGGGAATTCATGTGGGCGACGCGCCTCGTTCTGGAGCGGTGGAGTGACGAAGAATTCCTGAGGCGTGACGCCGACAAGGCGCAGATGATTCACAACTGCACCGTCCTGCAGTATTCCAGCACCGACCCGAACACCCGGAACAGCGTCCGCGAAAAACTCAATTGGGTGCGCCGCTGCTGGCCGGTTCAGGTTGACGGGGAATGGACCATGTTCGTCGGCGATTGGGAAGAGTTCAACCGGAAGTACTTCACCGACAACGATCTCCTGGAGCGGGCTGAAGCAAACCGGCACTTCCTGCAGGACTCGTTCGGCAGCTAAGGACGCAGGTGGCCCGCGCCTTTGAGCAGCGCGGGCCTCCGTTTAGCAGGGGCGCCAGGTCTTCCCGCCCGGCGCGTAACAGCGCGGACCGGTATAGCCCGGCGGGTTGCTGCTCGGTGCGGGCGGAACGTATTGCTGGGGCGGAGGGGTATAGGAAGCCTGGCGGTCGGCTTCGGCCTGCGCGGCGGCAATCCGCCGGGCTTCGGCTTCTGCGGCGATGCGGTGGGCCTCTGCCTGTTCTGCGGCAAGGCGGCCCGCTTCGGCCTGTGCCGCTGCGGCAACCTTGCGGGCTTCTTCTTCGGCAGCGATCCGTTCGGCTTCGGCAGCCTTGCGCTTCACCTCGTCTTCGGAGGCCTGCAGCTCCGCCTGCACAGTGACCAATTCATCGTGGCGGTCATGGACCTGGGTTTGCGCGGTGTTTGCCCTGGCCTGGAGGTCGGCCTTTTGGGGCGGGGTGAGTGCCGCCCAAATCAGGGACTCTCCTGCCTTTGCACTGGCTTCGAAAGCGTCGAACCCGGCGTCGACCGTCTTTGCAAGCGCGTAAACAGCGGTGACGGCGGCGCCGGCGGCCACCGCCGTCGTTCCCGTTCCTTCGGAAGCCGCTTGGCTCGCAGTCTCTTCCAGAGCCGCGACCATCGCCGGAACGGTGCATTCAACGTCCTCGGCGAAAAGCCCGGCGTGCTGTTCCTGAGCCTCCTGGTAGGCCTCATCGACGGGCGGCCGGAACTTGGTGTTCTTGCCGACCGTCACCGGGATTCCCAAACCCCGGCGGGCCACCTCGGCATTGATCAGGAGATCGTCGTCGTTATAGACGGCCGCGAGCGTGCGGCCGTAGCGGTCCTCGCGCTCGACGTCGAACGCCAGCGTCACGGTGCTTCCCGCCGGCAGCGCTTCGGTGAGGAAATCGGTTGCTTCCGGGCCCAGGCATTCGACGGGTTTGCCGGGATCCTTGGTCTCCGGGGTATCCACGTTCAGCAGCCGGACGGTCAGCTCCTGGTCATCAAAATCCACCACCAGGGTGTCGCCGTCGATAACCCGAACGACTTTTCCTTCATCGGCGTTTCCGGAGGCAACAATGGCCACCGTGCTTCCGGCGACCACCAGGCCGGCGACTGCAATTAAGGCTTTCGCTCCGCTGATCATGAAAGCTGCTTTCCGCGAGGTTCGCGGAGGTCCGAAACGGATGAATCCGGGCCTGCCGTAAGGTGCGTGGTTTTGGAAGCGGAGCAGTGATGTCCGCTGATGGTGTGCTGCAAAGTTATCCCCAACTATTGAATTGTCTCCCCGAGATTACTCGGTGCCGGTGACAATGGGGAAACGGCACTGTGGCGGGCACGCAATCACCTCGGTCCGAAGCAGGAAGTAAGCGGAAACCCACCTATTCGGGGAAACGTGGACAACAGGTTCGAATCGGCCTATCCGCACAATTCACAACAGCCCGCAGGCCGGGAAGCCGAGAGGCGCACTGCGGCTACGCGGCGCCGCCGTTGGCGTAGAGGACCTGGCCGTTGATCCAGCGGCCCGGACCGGCGAGGAAGGCCACCGCCTCGGCGATATCCTCCGGTGTCCCGAGCCGCTCCATGGGGTTGAGCTTGGCGATGGCGTCGATCTGCTCCTGGGATTTGCCGGTGAAGAATAGGGGAGTGGCCGTCGGCCCCGGAGCCACGGCGTTCACCGTGATGTTCCGTCCACGCAGCTCGCGGGCCAGAATCAGGGTCAGCGCTTCCACGGCGCCCTTGGATGCTGCATAGGCGCCGTAGCCGGGGAGCTGGAGGCGGGTGACGGAGGTGGAGAAATTGATGATCGCACCGCCGTCGCGCAGGTGCCGTGCGGCCAGCTGATCAACGATGAAGGTGCCGCGGAGGTTGGTCCGCTGAATCCGGTCAAAGGTCTTCAGCGACATTTCCGCGACTGGCCCCAGGGGCATGATGCCAGCGGTGTGGACCAGTACGTCAACGCCGCCGAACGCCGCGTCGGCTTCGACAAACATCTCCTGCATCTGTCCTTCCTCCGCCACATCTCCGCCGAAAACCACGGCTGTGCCGCCGGCATTGACGACGCCGTCGGCCGTTTGACGGGCCGCGTCGCGGTTTCCGCTGTAGTGGACAAGAACCTGGGCGCCGTCGCGGGCGAGCCGCAGCGCGGCCGCCCGGCCAATGCCGCCGGAGCCGCCGGTGACGATGACACTGCGCGGAGGCGACGTGGTCATGGGACTCTCCTTAGGGGATGGGCCGGCGGGAGGCCGCCCCGCCTGGGCATATTCTGCCTACCGGATCCCGGCGCGTGTAGGGTGCCCGGCAAAAGCGGCCGCACCGCAGGGCCAAGAGGTCGCGCCCGTCCGCACACGGCGCCCCAGACTCCGGGTCCGGCTCGATCCGGAGCGTGGTCCGTGCCCGAAAGTGCGGTGACCTGCGCCGATGCCGGAACCTGAAAGAATGGAAACATCCGGTTGGTTGGCGTGCCCGCCGGAATCATGTTTCCAGTCCGACTCACGCCCGTGAAATGGAGCTCCACCCATGTCTTCTGATTCCTCCGCCCAGCCGTTCGGCACCACCGCCGGGAACCGCGTCACCGTCTACGGCGCGCAGGGCCGCCCGGAGGTAGCCTCCTTCCTGCCGGAGCAGGCATTCCTGGCCGAGCCGGGCGCACTGATGCCGGCCGACGTCGTCATCCTGGTTGTCGGTTCGGCCGCGGATCTGGCCCATGACCTGGCGGGCGCCGCCGCCGCCGTGGAGGCCGACGGCGTGCTCTGGGTCTGCTATCCCACCGCGGTGGAGGAAGGCGCCAAGGAGCTGGACATCAACCGCGACACCGTCGCCTCGCTGCTGGAAACCAGCAAGTGGCAGCCGCTGGCCGATGTCGCGCTGGGCGAGAAGTGGGCGGCCGTCCGCGGCCGGGCCGGGGAGTAGCAGCGGGCACGCTTCAGTTGCCGCACCGGGCTTTTGCGGCCGGGCCAAACCTCTCATTTCTACAGCGTGTAGAAAAGGAGTATCGTGACGTTTGGAAGTCGATTTATTGCTTAGTCGCTTTCGAGTTGCGGTTGGAGACGCGGAATTTCGGCGCGTGTTTCGAGCCTGTCGGCCTTCGGGATTGCTGAAGGCTGAAAATGCTGAGCGAAGGAGCTCGAAGTGCTTTCTGATACATCCCGTCCCGTCATTGAAGCCACCTTGCCGGTGGTGGGTGGGAACATTGCGGAGATCGCAAAACGCTTTTATGCGCACATGTTCGCGGAAAAGCCCGAGCTGCTTGATGGCCTGTTCAACAGGGGAAACCAGGCAAACGGGCAGCAGCAGCAGGCCCTGGCCGGTTCGGTTGCCGCATTTGCAGGTTTCCTGGTCAACAGGCCCGACGAATTGCCCGACCATTTGCTGGCCCGGATTGCGCACAAGCACGTTTCCCTCGGCCTGCGCCCGGAACAGTACAAAGTGGTCCACGACCATCTGATGTGGGCCATCGTGGATGTCCTCGGTGACGCCGTCACGCCCGACGTTGCGGCCGCCTGGGACGAGGTGTACTGGCTGATGGCCAACGTTCTCATCAACTCCGAACGCGTCATGTATGCGGCGGCGGGTCTGGACCCGGAGAGCGTCTGGCGTCCCTGGCGGGTGACGGAGAAGATTGCCGAAACCGACGACGTCGTGACCTTCGTGGTGGAACGCACCGACGACCGGAACGTGGAGCCGTCCCTGCCCGGGCAGTACATATCGCTGAAGGCACTGATGCCCGACGGCGTGCATCAACCGCGGCAGTACAGCCTGACCCGTGCCGACGACGGGCTGCACCGCCAGTTCTCGGTCAAACGGATCCACGGCCTGCCCTCCCCGGACGGGGAGGTCTCCAACCTGCTGCATGCCAGCGTGAACGTGGGCGATGAACTGGTCCTCTCGGCTCCGTTTGGTGAGGTGGTGCTGAAACCCGCCGACCGGCCGGTTGTTTTCATCAGCGCCGGAATCGGCATTACGCCGATGGCCGGAATGATTTCGCATCTCGCGCAGTCGGCGGCCACGCGCTCCGTGACCCTGCTGCATGCCGACCACTCAGCGGCTTCCTTCGCCCTGCAAAACCAGATGCGTGCGGACCTGGCGCAGCTGCCGGACGCCTCGATGCTCAACTGGTTCATGGAGCCCTCGGCTGATGCCACTCCGTCGGAGACCGAGTTCACCGGTTTCATGGATCTGACGAATGTGGAGCTTCCCGCGGACTCCGACTACTACCTGTGCGGGCCCCTGGCCTTCATGCAGGCGATCCGCAGCTCGCTGATTGTGCGCGGAGTGCCCGCGCAGGACATCCAGTACGAGGTCTTCGGTCCGGACCTCTGGCTGGCTGACGTCCAGTAGGCGGGGCCAAAAGCAAAAAGATCCCGGTTCCTTTGTTGACAAAGGGACCGGGATCTCTCCGCTGATGTCGGCGGAAATCGAACGTATCGGGTGCAGTTCCAAAATCTAGTGATCAGTCGCGGATCAAGGGAATGACATAAATAGATTTGACGGCAGGCCGCCGATACAATGTGCGCTGTTAAGCGGAGGGGTATTTCCAGACCCAGCCGCCGGACCCCGAAGGATCGAAAGCGATTTCACCAGTTGGTGCGGTGACGTCGAGGATGACCAAGCCATTGAGCTTTTCACCCTTCCCGAAAAAATCAGGGAGCAGCTGGGTATTGTCGGCAAGACAGTTTTGTTGGATGGAGGAGTCGACGGTGTTCATACGCGTGCCGTTAGCTGCGTAACCTTTCCAGTCACGCGGACTGAAGCTGACTTGGCCTTCCTGGCCGTTTACGCTAAGGGGACCCTCGAATGTCGCCGTTGTTTCGATTTCCAGAGAAACAGCCAGTGCTGTTCCCTTCGGCGGTGTCGCATAGGGTGCGTCGCATTCGATTGGCTTTATAGATGTCACCTTGAATTTCATGGTAGGCGCATCGTCTTCCTCGTCGGTAAAAAGACCTGCCGTTTCACCAATCTCTTTGATGATTTGACCGCGCTCGTTCTCAGCGGGGGTAACAACCGGTGTAGGTGCGGCGGCCGACGATGAAGCTGCGGGATCAACTGATACGTTCGGCGATGAAGCAGTAGTGCTGGAACATGCTGTCAGCGCCAATGCCAACACTGCTGTTCCGATGGTAATTCGAGCAGAATTCAATTTTTCCCCCATGAACGAAAGTTTCAACTTCGCAATCGTACAGGCGGTTTACAGCCACCACTGACGTCAGCTTCGACGCCGGGATCCCCCGATTTCGAATCCGAGAGGTGTATTTCTCGTATCCCCAGAGGGTTGCCCGGTCGATCGAGTCGGCCGCGGAGCCCCCTGCGGCGCCCAAGTGCCATCCCCCAAACGGCGCCGGCCGGCCAGCCCCGCGCGGCCTACCCGGATGCGGAATTGCGATTGTATAACTGTGTCCATTTCTCTTGTTCAACCGGCCGGGCAGTGGGACTCTTGACCTCGCCTACAGATTGTTGACGGTCGCCGTCGACGGGGCGCTACAGCGTTGTATCCGCTCGATTCAGCCCCACGGCCATCCAGTGGCATTTCGCCGTTTCCGCCGGCGTGATGCCCGGGAGCTGCCCGCCGCGGCCGGATCCTTTTTCAAAGGCAGCAACCATGACCCGAATCAAGCACGCATCAACCCTCTTTCTCACCCTCGGACTGGCAGCCGGCCTGGCGGCCTGCGCTCCGGCGGGATCCAACACCGAGGACGGCGAAGGCGAAGCCGCCGCCTGCAGCGTCGGCATCTCGATGCCCACCCGCAGCCTGGAACGCTGGATCAACGACGGCGAGGGCCTGAAGGAAAAGCTCGAAGCCAGGAACTGCGACGTTGACCTGCAGTACGCCGAAGACGAGACGGACCAGCAGATCAGCCAGATCCAGAACCAGATCGCCGGCGGCGCGAAGATCCTCGTCGTCGCGGCCATCGACGGTGAAACCCTCGGCCCCACGCTGGAAAGCGCAAAGGAGCAGGACATCACCGTCATCGCCTACGACCGGCTGATCAACGGCACCGAGGCCGTGGACTACTACGCGACCTTCGACAACTACCAGGTGGGGCAGCTGCAGGGACAATTCATCGAGGAGGAGCTGGCCCTGGCCGAGGGCGAGGGCCCGTACAACCTGGAACCCTTCGCCGGCAGCCCGGATGACAACAACGCCGCCTTCTTCTTCGCCGGCGCCTGGGACGTGCTGCTTCCGTACGTCGAGAGCGGCCAGCTTGTGGTGCCCTCCGACAAATCCCCGGAAAGCAACGAGGGGTGGACCTCCATCGGCATCCTCGGCTGGAAATCGGCCGACGCGCAGTCCGAGATGGACAACCGCCTGCAGTCCTTCTACACCGGCGGCGAGAAGGTCGACGTCGTGCTTTCGCCCAATGACAGCCTGGCGCTGGGCATCGAATCCTCGCTGGAAGCGGCCGGTTACACCCCGGGCACCGACTGGCCGATCATCACCGGCCAGGACGCCGACGCCGCCAACGTGAAGGCGATGCTCGCCGACCGCCAGTCGATGACCGTCTGGAAGGACACCCGCGAGCTCGGCGCCCAGGTGAACACCATGATCGAGGCGATCGTGGCCGGTGAAGACGTGGAGGTCAACGACACCGAGACCTACAACAACGGCGTCTTCGTGGTGCCCACCTACATCCTGGAGCCGCAGGTTGTGGTCAAGGACGACGTCCAGTCCGTGCTGGTGGACTCCGGGTTCGTCACCGCTGACGACGTCGGGCTGTAACTGCCGCTTCGCCGCCTCCGGGGCGGGACGCGGCCGGTCCGCGCCCGCCCCGGAAGGCACCGTCCGTGGACACCACTTCCCTGCAGCGAAACGAGAACGGCATGAATGACGTCATCCTTTCCATGGACGGCATTGTGAAGGAATTCCACGGCATCAAAGCGCTCGACGGCGTTTCGCTGGACGTGGAGCGCGGCGGCGTGCACGCCATCTGCGGCGAGAACGGCGCCGGCAAATCCACGCTGATGAAGGTGCTCAGCGGCGTGTATCCGCACGGCAGCTTCGAGGGCACGATCACGCTGGAGGGCAGGCCGGTCAGCTACGGGTCGATCAACGACAGCGAGCGGGACGGTATTGTGATCATCCATCAGGAGCTGGCGCTGAGCCCGTACCTGTCCATCGCGGAGAACATTTTCCTGGGCAACGAGGTGCAGCGCGGGGGAGTGATCGACTGGAACCAGACCAACCTGCAGGCCGCGGCACTGCTCGAGCGTGTGGGTCTGGATGAAAACCCGGCCACGAAAATCCTCGAGCTCGGCGTCGGCAAGCAGCAGCTGGTGGAGATCGCCAAGGCGCTCTCCAAGGAAGTGAAGATCCTGATCCTGGACGAGCCCACCGCAGCACTGAACGACGGCGATTCGGCGCACCTGCTCGGGCTGATCGACCAGCTCCGCGGGCAGGGCATCACCTCGATCATCATTTCCCACAAGATCAAGGAGATCCGGGCGATCGCCGACGTCGTCACCGTCATCCGCGACGGCCTCACCATCGAGACGTTCGAGGTGGAGGACACCGACGACATCGAGACCCGCATAATCCGGGACATGGTGGGCCGGCCGCTGGATTCCCAGTTTCCGGAGCGGGAACCGGACATCGGCGCGGAGAAGTTCCGGGTCGAGGACTGGACCGTGCACCATCCGATCGACGTGGACCGCGTCGTCGTCGACCACGCGTCTTTCTTTGTCCGTGCCGGAGAGATTGTGGGCTTCGCCGGGCTGATGGGGGCCGGGCGCACCGAGCTGGCGATGAGCATTTTCGGCCGCTCCTACGGCGCCGGGATCTCCGGCCGGGTGTTCAAGGACGGGGCGGAAATCCGCACCCGGACCGTGGGGGAGGCCATCCGCAACGGCATCGCCTACGTCAGCGAGGACCGCAAGCGCTACGGGCTGAACCTGATCGGCAGCGTCACCGTCAACATCTCCGCCGCTGCGCTGCGCCGGCTCGCGAAGCTGGGCATCATCGACCGCAACCGGGAATACGCCGTCGCCGACGATTACCGGCAGCGGATGAACATCAAAACGCAGTCGGTGTCCTCGCTGGTCGGGAACCTCTCCGGCGGCAATCAGCAGAAAGTCGTGCTCAGCAAGTGGATCTATTCCGGTCCGGATGTGCTGATCCTCGACGAGCCGACGCGCGGAATCGACGTCGGCGCCAAATTTGAGATCTACGGGATCATCAACGAGCTGGCGGCGCAGGGCAAAGCCGTCATCGTGATTTCCAGCGAGCTGCCCGAGCTGATCGGGCTAGCCGACCGCATCTACACCATCGCCGAGGGCCGGCTCACCGCCGAGGTGCAGCACGCCGACGCGACCCAGGAGGAACTGATGCGCCACATGACCGCCGCCCGGACCCAAGGAGCACAAGCCTCGTGACCACCACCACCTCAGAACAGGCGAAGGCCCCGCTTCCGCCGCGCGCGGGCACGACGTCGAAAAAGCGCCGCGGGGTGGACCTGCGGCAGTACGGCATCCTGGCCGCGCTCGTCGTCATCATCGTGCTCTTCCAGATCCTCACCGGTGGCCGGCTGCTCTACCCGGGCAACGTGTCCAACCTGATCCAGCAGAACGCATACGTGCTGATCCTGGCCATCGGCATGGTCATGGTGATCATCGCCGGGCACATCGACCTGTCCGTGGGGTCGGTGGTGGCGGTGGTCGGTGCCGTGGCCGCGCTGTCGATGAACGACTGGGGCCTGCCCTGGTGGGGCGCCGTCGCGCTGGCGCTCGTCGTTGGCGCCGTGATCGGTGCGTGGCAGGGCTTTTGGGTGGCGTTTGTGGGGATCCCGGCGTTCATTGTCACGCTGGCCGGGATGCTGATCTTCCGCGGCCTGGCCCTGGTGCTGCTGTCCGGTGGCACGGTCAGCGGGCTGCCGCGGCCGTACGTGGCGATCAGTTCCGGCACCCTGCCCTCCACCGGCACTCCGGACCTGATCACCCTGGGCATCGGCGCCGTTGCCTCGGTGGCGGTGATTGTGCAGCAGCTGCGCAGCCGCGGCAATCTGGTCCGGCTGGGCCTGCCGCGCGAGCGGGCGCTGTCCTTCTGGTTCAAGATCGGCGTGGCCGTGGTGGCCATCATGTACCTCTGCTATCTGCTGGCGTACAACCGGGGCACGCCGTTCATCCTGATCACGCTGGCCGTGCTGGTGCTGGCATATTCGTTCCTGCTCACCCGCACCGTGTTCGGCCGGCACATCTACGCGATGGGCGGGAACCTGAACGCCGCGATGATGTCCGGCGTGAAGACGCAGTGGGTGAACTTCTTCATCTTCGTGAACATGGGATTCCTCGCCGGGCTGGCCGGCGTGGTCGCCACCTCGCGGGCCGGGGGAGCGGTGGCCGCGGCCGGCGCGGGGTTCGAGCTGGATGCCATTGCCGCGGTGTTCATCGGCGGGGCGTCGGTGCAGGGCGGGGTGGGCACCGTGATTGGCGCGGTGATCGGCGGCCTGGTAATGGGCGTGCTGAACCAGGGGCTGTCCATCCTGTCCGTGGACGCGGCGTGGCAGCAGATCATCAAGGGTTTGGTGCTGCTGCTCGCGGTGGCGTTCGGGTTCAGCCGGCGGCGGGATGCGCGTTAGGGTCTGTTTCTCCGATAGATTCGGGAGCATGACTTTGCGAAAAGACGAGCTATCGGTCCGGCCGGCCTGGGGCACCGGAGGGTCGGCGGGCCATGTCTGAGGAGCTCGGCGGCTTGATCCCGCTGCTGTTCGCCCTGATTTTCCTGCCGGGCCTCTGCGTTGCCATGACGAGGCAGGCCGCCGACGGCCTGATGGGCCCGAACGGTGTCGCCGGGATCCGTACCCGGTACACCAGGGCCTCGGACGAAGCATGGACTGCCGGGCACCGGGCTGCCCTTCCGGTGGTGAAGAAGATGTGGCCCGTGACCGGCGTCGGCGTGCTGGCTGCCCTGGTTGTGCAGTTCACGGCGGGCGGGGCATGGGGTATCGGCGTGGCTTCCCTGATGCTCGTAGTTCAGGTGGCAATCGTCCTCCGTTCCGCGGCAGCTGCGAACGGCGCCGCGCGCGCCGTCGGCGCCTAGATGCGCAGCTGAGGCCGGGCAGGAGCTGCCCGGCCTCAGAACTGCCGGCCCTGGTGTCCGGTCACGGTGTTTGCTGCCCGCCGGTCAGGCGTCCTTGAGATCAATCCCCTTGGTTTCGGGCATCAGCCATACGGCCACCGCGGTGCATGCGCACAGGAACATGATGTAGACGCTCGACAGCCAGCCCACCCCCAACTCGATCAGCAGTGCATTCAGGTAGGGCGCCGTGCCGCCGAAGACCGCCACGGAGATGGAATACGCAAAACCGATGCTCTGGGTGCGCACCTTGGTGGGGAAGTTCTCGGACAGAGTGGCAGCCAGCAGGGCGCCCGGAACGGCGACCACCAGCAGGGCCAGCGAGGCGGCGACCAGCAGGGTCCAGGGCTCGGAGGAGATCATCCCCATCAGCGGCAGCTGGACCAGGATCATGACGGCGGCGAAGCCGATCATCATCGGGCGGCGGCCCACCTTGTCGGACAGGCGGCCCCAGAACGGAAGGGAACAGAGCGCAATCAGCTGGGCAATGACGGAGGACCAGTAGGCGCTCGAGGCTGACATTCCCTGCTGCGTGATGGCGTAGGTGGAGGCGTAGGAGGTCCAGGTGTAGTGGGCGGCGGTGATGCCGGAGGTCATTGCGATCATCAGCAGGACCGACCGGACCACCTGCTTGCGGGCCAGGGGCGTCGGTTGGTCGGCGGCCTGGGCGTTGTTTTCCTCGTGGAAGACGTCGCTCTCGTCCATCCCCTTGCGCAGGTAGAGGGCGGCCAGGGCCAGGAAAGCGCCCAGGATGAAGGGGATCCGCCAGCCCCAAGCAGCCACTTCACTCTCTTCGAGCACTGCCGTGACCGTTCCGCCCACGGTGTAGGCCAGCACCGATCCGGCAAAAATCGCGACGAAAACGATACTGCCCCACATGCCCCGGCGGTTCGCGGGGGCAATCTCGGCCACGTAGGTGTTGGCGGTGGCGGACTCGCCGCCGTGGGCGAAGCCCTGGCCGACGCGGGCCAGGAGCAGAATGATGGAGGCCCAGACGCCGACCGTGGCGTAGGTGGGCATCAGGCCGATGACCAGGGAGCCGCCGGCCATCATCAGCATGGTGGTGATAAGGACAAACTTCCGTCCCTTCTTATCCGCGATCCGGCCAAACACGATGCCGCCCAGCGGACGCATCAGGAAGCCGACGGCAAACACGGCCAGGGTGGACAGCAGCGCCGACACCGGATCATCCGGATTGAACATGGCCGCGGCTATGAAGGGCGCGAAGACGGCGTAGGCGCTCCACTCGTACCACTCGAGGATGTTGCCGACGGTGCTGGCCGCCAGGGAGTGCTTTTTGGATCTGCCGGCCGGGGCTATGGCCGCACCGGACGCTGGGATGGGGGACGATTGTGCTGACATGCTGGGGCTCCTTTGCCGCTCAGACAGTGAGGGGTTCTGCGGATCGGATGGGGTCTTCAGACGGGACGGGCTCTATCGATGGGATGGCGTGGTGGGGCTACAGGTCGTGCATGTGCCGGGCCGCCTGCTGCAGCAGGTGGGGGACTCCGGTTTCCAGCGACGGGCCGAAGACCTCGTCGCCCGGCCGCTCGCCCTGGAGCCAGCGGGTGTAGATTGCTTCGCAGAAAATTGCCGACTTCCACAGGGCCAGCACCTGGTACCAGGGCAGCGCGGCCATATCGAGTCCGGTCTGTTCCGCGTACCGGTCCACCAGCTGGGCCCTGCTCCAGTAGCCGGGCTCACGGGTGACCGGCGTCAGCTCCATGACCGTGGGGGCGCTCGCCGCATC
Source organism: Arthrobacter sp. zg-Y1219 (assembly GCF_030125545.1). Lineage (NCBI taxonomy): Bacteria > Bacillati > Actinomycetota > Actinomycetes > Micrococcales > Micrococcaceae > Arthrobacter > Arthrobacter sp. zg-Y1219. The sequence continues at coordinate 138,540 of NZ_JASKLY010000016.1, read as the reverse complement.
CGAGTAGGTGGCGGTCAGATAGCCCAGGTCCGCCAGCGGATCACCCAGAGTGGCCATCTCCCAGTCCAGGATCCCCAGCACGGCGGCGGGCGCGGAACCGCGGAACAGGAGGTTTCCCATGCGGTAGTCGCCGTGGACCACTGACACGCCCTGGGAATCCGGCCGGTTGGTCTCCAGCCACCGGGCCAGATCCTGTACCTGCGGCAGCTGCCGGGTGGTGTTGGTGTCCCACAGGCCGGAGAAACGCCGAACCTGCCGCTCCAGATAACCCTCCGGCCGGCCCAGTTCGGCCAGTCCCGGCCGGCTCACGTCCACCCGGTGCAGCTGGGCCAGGGTGTCGACGACGGCGCGGCTGGTTGCCTCCCGCTGCACCACCGGGGTCAGGGCCGGCGGGGCCGCATCGGTGATCACCACCCCCTCCACAAAAGACATGACGTAGAAGGGCACCCCCAGCACCGACTCGTCCGAGCAGACGGCCAGGATCCGGGGAACGAGCACACCCTCGGCGTGCAGGAGCTGCTGGATCCGCGCTTCCCGCACCATGTCGTGGGTGGAGGGCGGCAGCGGCGGCCGGGGGCCGCGGCGGAGCACATACGTCTGGTCTCCGCGTTGGATCCGGTAGGTGATGTTCGATTGGCCGTCACCGATCCGTTCCCAGGCCAGCGGTCCGGCGCCCAGGCCCTGTTCGTCGAAGAACGCGGTCACCGCATCCAGGATGAGCAGCGGAGGACTGGGAAGGGCACGGGCCTCCGCCGTCGTCGTTACCACCTCCACGCCGTCGGGCTTCATGCCGGTCTGCATGCTCGGGCCTCCGCCCCGGCCCGAACCGCGGCATCGCCCAAATAGGGCTCGCCCGCTTCCACGGCCTTGCGCCTGCGGGAGGAGGCACGGCGGGCGATGGCCCACTTGTGGGTCTCGTTGGCGCCGTCGTAAATCCGGAAGGGCCGTACCTCGCTGAGGTACTGGGCGAGCGGCAGGCCGTCGGAAACGCCGTCGCCGCCGCAGATCTGGATGCAGCGGTCGACCACCCGGAACACCGCTTCGGAGCAATGCACCTTGGCGATGGAGGACAGGGCGGAGCCGGCCTTCGGATCCGTTGCCAGCAGCTGGGCGGTCCGGGTGATGATCGCGTCGGAGGTTTCGATGTCGATCTCGCACTGGGCGATGAGCTCCTGGGCCAGGCCGAGGTTCTTCAGGGGAGAGCCGAAGAGTTCGCGCCGCTCCGCCCGGTCCAGTGCGATGTCCAGGGAGCGCCGGGCCAGGCCGAGCCAGCGCATGCAGTGCGTGAGCCGGGCGGGTCCCAGCCGCACCTGGGCGTACTTGAACCCGAGGCCCACCCCGCCCAGCACCGCATCCGGGGACACGGCGCAGTCCTCGAAATGCACGTGCGGATGGCCGCCGTCGATGGTGCGGTCAATGGTGTGGATGGGCTCTCCGACCCGCACCCCCGGATGGTCCATGTCCACGAGGAACATGGTTGCCCCGGCAGCGGCGTCGTTGGTTGCCTCGGTGCGGGCCATGACGATGCAGAAGCCGGCGCCAACCGCTCCGCTGATGAAGCGCTTGTGGCCGTTGATCACCCACCGCTCGCCGTCGAACTCCGCGGATGTCAGCAGGGCTGCCGGATCCGATCCGGCTCCGGGGTGCGGTTCGGTCATGCCGAAACAGGAGCGGATTTCTCCGGAGGCCAGCGGCGCCAGGAAGCGGCGCTTTTGCTCCGCGGTGCCGATGAGCTCGAGCAGGTGCATGTTGCCCTCGTCCGGCGCCATGCAGTTGAGCGCGGCGGGCCCGATGGGTGAATAGCCGGCCTCCTGGAAAATGACCGACCACCACTGGATGGGAACGCCCTGGCCGCCGTATTCCTGCGGTACGTGGGGTGCAAACACTCCGGCGTCCTTGGCGGCCTGCTGCAGCCGGTCGCGGGTGGCCTGGTCCATCCGCTCGCCCGGTGCGGGTTCGGCGGGAAGGACGGTTTGCCGGATGAAGTCCCGGGTTCGCCGGCGGAGTGCTTCCACCGTGTCCGGGGTATGGGCTGCTGCGGTCATAACTGTGTCCTTTCGGGGCGGGTCAGGCCGTGCCGCCGGCAACCATCAGGCCGCCGTCCAGCGTGAGGATCTGCCCGGTGGTCCATGCCGATTCTGCGGAGGCGAGGTAGGTGACGGCCGAGGCGATGTCCTCGGGGGTGCCGAGGCGGCCGAGGGGGTAGCCGCTGGCCACTTCGTCCTCCCGGCCCTCGTACAGGGCTTTGGAGAACTGGGTTTTGACGACTGCCGGGGAGACGGCGTTGACGCGGATCTCCGGGCCGAGTTCGACGGCGAGGGAGCGGGTGAGGTGGGACACGGCGGCCTTGCTGATGCCGTAAAGCCCGATTCCGGGGGAGGGGGTGTCGGCGGTGACGGAGGACAGGTTGACCACCACTCCGCGGCGCTCGCGGAAGCTCAGGCCGGGATGGTGAACGGTGTCCTGCACCCAGGCCAGGGTTCCCAGGACGTTGACCTCGAAGACCTTGCGGGCTGCCGCCAGGTCCAGGTCGACGAGCGGCCCGAAGACCGGGTTGATGCCGGCGTTGTTCACCAGGATGTCCAGCCCGCCGAAGGCTTGCGCCACCGTGTCCAGCGCTGCCGCCCGGTGGACGGCGTCGTCGGACTTGCCCGCGACGGCGATGACGGAGCCGGCCGGGAAGCCGGCCGCCGCCTCTTCCAGCGGTCCGGCGCTCCGGGCGGTGATGCAGACCCGGGCACCGTGGGCCACGAGGTCGCGGGCGATGGCCAGCCCGATGCCCCGGCTGGCACCGGTGACCAGCGCGGTTTTTCCGTCGAGTTCGCCGCCGCTCATGCCTGCCCCTCCACGGGAGAGTCGCGGAGCACTTTGCGGCGGATCTTGCCGGTCTGCGTCTTGGGCAGGTCCTCGATGACGTGGACGATCCGGGGGTATTTGTAGGCGGCGAGGCGCTGCTTGGTGAACTCGATGACTTCCTCCTCGGTGAGAGTGTGTCCGGGCTTCAGCGAGACGTAGGCGACCACCGTCTCGCCGCGGTACGGGTCGGGCTGTCCGACGACGGCGGCCTCAAAGACCGCGGGGTGCTCGTAGAGCACGTCCTCGACCTCCCGGGGCCACACCTTGAAGCCGGACACGTTGATCTGGTCCTTGAGCCGGTCCACGATGTAGACCCAGCCGTCCGCATCCACCACGGCCACGTCCCCGGTCCGGAGCCGCCCGCCGGGCATGGTCCGGGCGGAGGCCTCGGGATTGTTCCAGTAGCCCGGAACAATCTGCGGCCCGGCCAGTTCCAGTTCGCCCTGTTCGCCGGCGGGCAGCGGATTCCCGTCCGCGTCGATGATCCGAACGGTGACGTTGGGCAGCGGAAGGCCGATGGACAGGCTGCCGCTGGCCGGATCCACCGGGGCGTCGACGCCGGGCGGCACGGCGATGACGCCGGACGTCGTCTCGGTCATGCCGTAAATGTTGTGGATGTACTTTCCGAACCGCGCCCGGAAGCCCTCGACCGTAGCCGGCGGAATGGGGGCACCGCCGGAATACAGCGTCCGGATCGAGGCAAAGTGCTCGGCGGTTGCGCCGGGGATCTGATAGATGGCGTTGAAGACGGTGATGGAGCCCGTGGTGCAGGTGACCTTGTGCTCGGCTATGGCATCGACGACGACGGCGGGATGGGTGCGGTTGATGAAGACCAGCGTCGTGTCCTGGAGCAGGGGAGCGGCGGCGCCGAGCACGGCACCGGTGATGTGGAACAGCGGAGCAACGGCCAGCACCCGGTCGCCGGGCTGCAGCCCCATCCAGGCGGCCGAGGTGGCCGCCACGTTGAGGACGTTCCGGTGCGTGTTCATGGCACCCTTGGGCGGCCCGGTGGTTCCGGAGGTGTAACTCAGCAGCGCCACGTCGTCGGGCCCCGGCGTCGTCCCGGCGGGCCCCGGTGCCGTGCCGCCGGGGGAGCGGCCTGCAAAGGCACTGATCAGCTCCGCCATGTCGCCGTCCGGCGAGGGTTCCAGTGGCTCTGCTTTGGGGAAGACCCGCGGATCGTTGCGGCTCTGGTACTCCAGTCCCGACGTCGTCACGATCCATTGCACGGAGCTGCCGGCGACGGTGTCGGCAGTGGCTGGGTAGAGCGTGTCTTCGGCGATGATCCCCGTGGCGCGGGAGTCATCGATGAGATGGCGCAGCTCCCGGCCCTTGTACATGGGGTTCAGCAGCACTGCCGCTGCTCCCAGCTTCCACAGGGCAAGGAAGGAGATGGCATATTGGGGGATGTTCTGCAGCTGGATCCCGATGCGGTCACCGTGGCCCACGCCGCGGTTTTGCAGGGCTGCGGCGAACGCATCGGACAATTCGTCCAGCTGCGCAGCGGTCAGGGTCTGGTCGAAGTAGGCAATGGCGGTTCCTTGGGGATTCCCTTGAACCCGTCGCCGCCAGGCCTCCACCACTGACTGGGCGCGGATTTCAAAGGGGGAGGACAAACCGGAAGGATGAAGGCTGGTTGATCTGGGAGTCACACTGGCATCCACTGCGTGCTCGCTTCCATGTCGATCTGGGGGGACCCGGAAGGGGATCGCTTACCGAGCGATCGCTCGGTAGGATTAGTGTGAGCTAGGACACATCGGCTGTCAAGGCCCAAAAACAGGTAGTTCGAAGGGAAGAAATGTCACGCACAGAGCGAAAAGGGGAACCGGTTCCGTCCCCGGGCGCTGCTTTGCCGGCTCGAAACGGAGGGTCGGATTGGCGAACCTACGCACCGGATGACCTGTCGCCGATCTTGGCCAGCGCTCTGGAGTGCTTCATGGAGCACGGCTATCACGGCACAACCATCCGCCAGGTTGCGGCCCGGTGCGGACTGTCCGTCCCCGGGCTGTATCACCACTATCCGTCCAAGCACGCGCTGCTGGTGGCCATTACCTCGCATGCGATGTCCGACCTGTGGCTGCGCAGCGAACAGGCGCTGGCCGAAGCCGGAGAATCCGTCTCGGACCAGTTCGATTCCCTGGTCGAATGCCTGGTGCTCTTTCATGCCCGGCGGACGGAGCTGGCCTTCATCGCGTTCAGCGAGATCCGGAGCCTGGACGGCTCCGCCCGCTCGGAGCACATTGCGGCCCGTGACCGCCAGCAGGGGCTGATGAATGCCGTTGTTGAAGAGGGGGCCAAAACCGGGGTGTTCACCACCCGTTTTCCGCGGGAGGCCAGCATGGCGGTCATTACCATGTGCACCGGTGTTGCCCAGTGGTTCCGGCCTGACGGGGCGCTGACGCCTGAGCAGCTGGTCGAGCGGTACCGGGAAATCAGCAGCATGGCTGTGGGCAGATAAACCGATCGGGCCGTGCCTCTCCGGAGACGGCGGCGATCTCTTCCTCCGCGCCCCTGCCAGCGCTTAATCTGGCGGCGTACGGAAAGACCCATCCCACGGAGTTCTTAGGAGATCGCTATGTCCACCACCCTGAATCCCTACCTCAGCTTCCGGGACAACGCCAAGGAGGCCATGGCGTTCTACCAGAGCGTCTTCGGCGGAACCTTGGAAAGCAGCACATTCGCAGAGATGAACATGGCCGATGACCCTTCCGAGGGCAGCAAGATCATGCACTCCTCGCTGACCACGGACAGCGGCCTGGTCCTGATGGCCTCGGACACGCCCAACAGCATGGAGCTGGATGAGGGCAGCAGTTACTCCATCGCGCTGAGCGGCGACGACGGCGACCGGCTGCGCGGCTACTGGGACAAGCTGCTCGACGGCGGACAGATGACCGTGCCGCTGGAGCGCGCGCCCTGGGGCGATGTGTTCGGCATGCTGACCGACAAGTTCGGCACCAGCTGGATGATCAGCATCGACGGGCCGGGCTCGGAGAGCTGAGCTGAGCCGGGCACAAACCCGGGCAGGACCTGGACGGTGGCAGCTGTCCGTTCCACCGTCCAGGCTATTTGATCGGTGGACTAGTAGCCGCCGAACTTCTGCGCCTGCCGGTACGCCTTCTTCCGGGCGAAGTACTCGCTTGACGGCTTCATGAACAACAGCACCACGGCCGCGAAGGTGGCCAGCATCGCTGCCAGCGTGAGGACGCCGGACATGGTCCCGGCAGTGAACAGCCCGAACAGTCCAATTAGGGAAAGGGCCGCAAAGACCGTGATGGTGATGCGAGCCCAGTTGAAACCGGCCCGCACGAGGAAGGCCAAAGCCACCCTGACGCCCAGGCCGATGATGCCGGAGACCGCGGCGGAGGCCGTGCCGGACGCTACGCTGGCGGCCAGGGTCGTGGAATCAACCTGCAGTCCTGCGTTGCGGAAGGTTTCCTCCATGGTCTCGAGGTATTCGGGCGAATTCACGTAGGCAATGGCGAAGGGCAGTGCAATCAGCCCGAGGACGGCGCTGCCGATCAGCAGCCAGAACGCCAGGTTCACCTGCTGGGGGCGGGCCGGCTCCTCAGCGGGAGGCATCTGGCCGGCGGGGTTTTGCGGATATCCGTAGCCGCCCTGCGGCTGGCCGGCCGGCGCCGGATAGCTGTAGCCGCTGGGGGCGCCCGGAGCGGGATAGCCGCCGGTGCCCTGCTGTCCCGGCTGGCCGCCCTGTCCCGGCTGGCCCTGATTCCACGGCCCGGGATTGGGCCCGGGCTGGTTGGGCTGCGTCGGTTCACTCATCTTGTTCCCCCTGTGGTGAATTCGCCCTGACGGCGATGCGGTTCGGCGCCTGCGGCAGCCGAAATCTAGCGCCAGCCTAGCGCAGCAGGCGGCCCGATTCTCGGCCCCGAGAAGACGTGTCCGGCGGGCTCACCGGATCCGCAGGCATAAAATGTGAGTGCCCATCGCCGGACTTTGAGAGATGCACCCTTCATGATCACCACCGCCATCACGCCCTCCTTCGTAGCCGGAGCGGCGGACTTTGAAACAACGGCCCGGGGACTTCGACCCCATCGGCTGCCGGCCTGGGTCCGCACCCGCTTTCCCGATCCGCAGCTGCTGATGGCCGAAGGCCAGCCCTCCGGCGTTCGGCTGGTCCTGTCCACGACGGCGCAGACCCTCGAGGTCGTCACGCATTCCACCCGGGTGGTGTACCGCGGCGCTGACCGTCCCCGGGGCAGCCTGGACCTAATGGTCGACGCCGAATTCCTCCAGAGCGAGGAACTCACGGGCGGTGATTACGTCGAGGTTGATATGTCGACCGGCGAGAGCACTCCTTTCCAGGGTCCGTCCCATACCAGTGACTTCCGTCTGCCTCCGGGCGGGAAGGTCGTGGAGATCTGGCTGCCGCACAACGAGTCCGTCGAGCTGCTGGAACTGCGCGCGGACGCCCCGGTGGCGCCGTATTCCTCGGGCAAGCCCGTCTGGCTGCACCACGGCAGCTCCATCAGCCACGGTTCAAATGCGGCCACCCCCTCGCAGATTTGGCCTGCGGTTGCTGCCCGACTCGGCGGGGTGGAGCTACACAACCTCGGCCTGGGCGGGAGTGCGCTGGTTGACCCGTTCACCGCGCAGGTGATGCGCGATACCCCGGCCGATTTCATCAGCGTGAAGCTCGGCATCAACGTGGTGAACCTTGATTCCATGCGCCTGCGTGCGTTTGCGCCTGCCGTGCACGGGTTCCTCGACACCATCCGCGAGGGACACCCGGAGACACCGCTGGTGCTCATCTCGCCCATTTTCTGCGGTATCCATGAAGACACTCCCGGCCCCGGCGCCATCGACCCGGCGTCCTTCGGCACGGACCAGATCCGCTTCACCGCGTCCGGCAATCCTGCCGGGGTGGCTGCGGGCCAGCTGACACTTCGGGTGATCCGCGAGGCGCTAGCGTCGCTGGCGGAGCGCCGGGCGGACGATCCGAATCTGTACTTCCTGGACGGCCTGAGTCTCTACGGTGCCGTGGACGCTGAGGTGCACCCGCTGCCCGACGCGCTGCACCCGGACACTGCCACTCACCGGTTGATCGGGGAGCGGTTTGCCGAGTACGCGTTCGCAGGCGAGGGTCCGTTTGGGCAGGTAAACGCGGCTGAGACTGTCTCCTGAGTGGAGCCAGGCACGGACGCCTTGGCCGCCGACTGATGCGCGCTGCTGCTTGAGATTACCTGCCCGACGACGACGGTCGACAGACTCTGTATCCCCTTTGGCGGTCAAGGGTGTGAGGACTCGCGCCCGCACAAGCTATCAGCCGGCGGAGGGCGGTTTGGATAACTCCCAGACCCGGGAAAACTCGTCGGCAACTTGTTGCCAGACCAGTCGACGACCATCCGCAACTGAGCCGATGTCGTTGGCCTCGGCCCCGAAGAGGACAAAATCATGGGGAATGATCCTGCCTGCCCTGTCTTTGCGCTGCAAAGGATCTGGGAAACGCAGTGCCACCATGTCGGCGACGCGGTGAAAGACCTCCGGTTCAGCCCCTGCACCCGCAAAGGCCTCTTCATAGACCACGAGAGGATCCTTGTTTCCGCCATCGCGGAGAAATCGGAAACCCCAACTCCGCCCACGAGTGGCCCAGATCAGGCTCACCTACGGCTCCGGAGGAGGACCTGATCTTCTTCTGCTTTGTCCAAGTCCGCCCGGAACCCGGTTAGCGTTGCTGACAAATAATCCTGTCTTGCCAAAGCCTCGGAGTTGATCCCCCTTAGTTTATCCGCTGCCAACTTGACTGCTTCGTTCACAAGATTTGGTCCAATATGCTGCAGCAGATTTCCTATTGGGCCGGGCGCCTGGCCTTTCCGCCCGATCAGCGCGGCGGCCAAAGGGCCAACGCCAGCCAACAGATTCTGGGCCACTTTTCTTGGGATCTGCTTTGCCTCGGCCCACCTGACATGACGCTCGATTGGGAGCATTGCCGCGAGGGGCAAGATTAGCTTCAGCCCAACGCGCTCAGTGACCTCAATCTTGTCTGAGCCGAACTTGGCTGACGACAGCAGTACGAAGTCCTCGCCGACTGACAACGCGTCACTGGCTTCCACCAGCCCGGCGAGCACTTCCCGTAGCTGGGCCAGGTCATCACCGGCCTTTTCTATGAGGAGATCCCTGAACTTGAACACGTCCATTTCGGGAAGCAGATCGGACTTTGAGAGAGCCATGACCCAGATACGTGGAAACTCGACAAGAGGCTTGCCATCGTCCAAGAGATCGTCTTTGAGCGACAGCAATCCGTTGCGGAAATTGCTCAGCAACGATTTCAGGTACCGTTCCTCCTCGCCTGAGTGGTCAAGCAACCGCTGACTGTCCACCAGCAGTAGAGCTACATCAGAACCCAGCAACGCCTTGAATGTATCAACCTTGCGCTTGGCTTCTTCTTCCCCGCTCACATCCTCCTCGAACCACTCGCCCGGGTAGTCGTGCCAAACGAGGCGGAGGGCATCAGAGGGTCTCGCCTTCACCGCCTTAGCATCGAACGCTTCCTTTGGCTTCACTGAGAAAGAGTAGGAAGTGGCTGAGAATCGGGTGGGTGCGGGCAGGCGCGCTGAATCTCTCATGCCGAGGTAGTTTTGATGCAGTCGATTGCCTTGGCCAGTCTCGTTCGCCACGACGTTGAACAGACTCTTCTTCAGATACTGTGGCTCCTGTGCGGCTCCGTAAAAGGAAGAGATCATGACGGTTTTGCCGCTACCGCTCTCGCCGAAGACCGCGATGTGCTGCTCTAGCGCTCTACTTAGTTGCATTTGAGGAGCTTACACAACTTCTAGAGTTGGTTCGGGTGGAAAACGTCTGTTAGCGCTCTGTGGGTATGGCTGGAATTACTTGCTGTCAGTGAATTCTTCGCTTGGCAGCCGGCATTGTCATCCTATTAAGGGAGGATGGATCGCATCAGAAGGTCAGTGGCGAGATATTTATGGATCTTGTTTCCACGAGGGACGAGATAGATGTCCCAGGAAAAGAGCTGCGCTCACGCTGCCCAGGGTAGGTCCTGAGTCCTCGCGTAGATGCCCCCGTGGCACAGGGCGAGGTAGCTCCCGGGAGGGACTGCAATACTTTGAGATCTTGGGGTCTGTGTTCGTGACTTCAGCACCGGTTGTTCTCCTAGCATTCCCCCTCCGGCTAGACTCAGAGAAGGCTAGAGAAACAGGGGAGCAAGCTTGAAGAAGATTGACGGGATCGCGAAGTCCGTAAATGACATTCTCAAAGGAAACCGCTATTCAATCGATTACTACCAGCGGGAATATCGCTGGGAGTTCAAGCAGCTTCAAGAACTAGTTAACGACCTTACCGGTAGGTTCTCTGATGCCTGGGATTCGGCTCATGAACGTAGCGAAGTTGAAAAGTATCCATACTACTTTCTCGGCTCAATCATCGTTTCTGAAAAAGACTCTGCCTCCTTCATAGTCGACGGACAACAACGCCTCACAAGCCTGACTCTCCTTCTGACCTACCTGCGGCGGCTTCAAGATCAGCGCGCGGTTCAAGTACCCATCGATGACCTGCTGATGGTGGAGAAGTACGGTAAAAAGTCCTTCAACCTCGACGTTGCTGACAGGACTGAATGCATGACTTCCCTCTTTGAAACGGGGCGATTCAGCCCGCCGCCGGAGGCCTCGGAATCAGTACAAACCCTGGTAGCTCGCTATGACGAACTGGATGACACCTTCCCGGAAGAGCTAAGAGGCGACGCGCTGCCCTTCTTCATCGATTGGCTTATCTATAGGGTCCAAATCGTCCAAATCACCGCGTACACCGACGACGATGCCTACACGATCTTCGAGACCATGAATGACCGGGGGCTCAAACTGACTCCAGCCGACATGCTCAAGGGGTACCTGCTCTCCAACATCACCGAAGGGACTGCGCGGGCGACGGCAAATGACTCGTGGCGCAAGCGCATGCTGGAGCTGGGCAGTCTCCACAAGGACGGGGATTCCGACTTCATCAAGACCTGGTTCAGGAGCCAGTACGCCGAGAAGATCCGTGAGCGCAAGAAGGCGGCCAGACCTGAGGACTGGGACCGAATCGGCACAGAATTTCATCGATGGGTCCGGAATGACGCCGTTCGCTTGGGCCTGAGTAGCCAAGGAACCTTCTATGACTTCGTAATGAAGGACATGGATTTCTACAGTCGCCAATATCTCCGCGTAGCCAAAGCCTCGACCGGTGAATCGACCCCGTCCGGGTTGGAACACATCGGTTACAATGCCGATCGAGGCTTCACCTTGCAGCATCAACTACTCCTTGCGCCCTTACAGCCCGAAGACTCGCAGGAGACAGTGGATCAAAAATTGGCGCTGGTTGCACGCTACGTCGACATTCTCCTGGCTTGGAGGATCTGGAATTGGCGCAGCATTGCCTACTCCACAATGTCGTATGCCATGTTCGTAGTGATGAAGGATATTCGAGGACTCAGCGCCGAAGATCTAGCAGTCAGACTCCACTCCTTGCTGCTGAGTGAAACTGAAACGTTTGACAGTAACAATAGGTTCCGAATGCATCAGCAGAACCGTTTTCAAGTACACCGGTTTCTCGCACGCCTTACCGACTACGTGGCTGTGCAGTCCGGAGGAGCAAGCCGGTACAGGGAACTGACAAACGCTGCGAATGTTCGCTACGAAGTGGAGCATATCTGGGCGGACCATCCTGAGCAGTATCTCGATGAGTTCCCTCAGACCCACGACTTTTCAGAACACCGCAACCTCATTGGTGGGCTCCTCCTTCTGCCCAAGTCATTCAACGCCAGCTATAACGATGATGCCTACGAGAGCAAGTTGCAGCACTACCTGACGCAGAATCTTCTCGCTAGGTCTCTTCATTCTCAGTGCTATGAGAAGAACCCCGGCTTCGTGCAGTTCATCAAGAAAGGAAACCTGCCGTTCAAGCCCTATGACAGTTTCACGAAAACAGCCAATCTTGAACGCGGAGAGCTGTACAGAGACCTCGCGAAGCGAATCTGGAATCCCGACGACCTACTGGGTCTGGGAGCGAGTTCCGGCAGCGGAACGACATCCGGAGGAGCATCGACTGATGCGTAGCCCCAGCTGGTTCCTGGAGTGTGAATGTGGCTACAACGAGGAATGCACAATCCAGGTCAGGCCTGTTGGTTGAATACGACTATCCACGCTCGCTGACTCCACGCGTTTCAAATGTATTCAGAGTTGCAGCTACTCTCATCAGACAAGGCACCCTAAAATGGCTGCGCAAGAAACCAAGAAGGCTGGGCATTGCTGAACATCTATCGGGGAGAGCCAGAATCTTTGGCGGAAGGTCTCTACGAGCTACTGCACACGAAGGAACTTGCCGAGCGGATTGAGACGCAGCCGGAACTGCAGGCTGCGTTCGAGACGGTCTCGGATGATCTCTCTCCCGATGTCCTGGCGAGTCACATAGCCAACCAGGCGAGGCAGGCTCTGGCCGCGGCGGCCCCGGCCGATCGGGTGGCGCTGGCCAACAGCATCCTGAGCGACCTGCACGGTGCGGCACTGATTCAGGCTGGACCGCAGCAGCTGACATCGCTGTTTCCGCCCGAGGGGCTGAAGCGTCGCCAGCTCCGTCGGCCCGCAAGCTCCTTCAGCAGAGCCGCCCTGCTCACCAACGGTAAAGATGATCCCAGCTTGTCCTCGGAGCTCAACGCTGAACTGGCGTCTGCTGACCGGGTCGACATGCTGTGCGCGTTCATTCGCTGGACAGGGCTGCGGTTGTTGGGCAAGTCGCTGACCGAGCTCAAAGAGCGCGGGGTTCCCCTTCGGGTCCTCACCACCACCTATATGGGTGCCACCGAACGGCGGGCCATCGATGAACTGGTCCGCATCTACGGTGCGGAGGTGCGCATTAACTATGAAACCCAGGCGACCCGGTTGCATGCCAAGGCCTGGTTGTTCCGCCGGAATTCCGGTTTCGACACCGCATATGTCGGGAGCTCAAACCTCAGCCGCGCGGCGATGCTTGAGGGATTGGAATGGAACGTCAAACTCTCCGCCGTGGGAACCCCGGAACTGCTGCAGAAGTTCGAAGTGACGTTTGACAGTTACTGGGAGCAGCCGGAGTTTCAGCCTTACGACCCAGACCGCGACGGCGACAAACTGGACGCGGCCCTTGCCAGCAACGGCGGGAAGAAAACGTCCCTTCCGCAGGGTTCCACCGGACTGGAAGTGCAGCCGCACCCGTACCAACAGGGCATGCTGGAAGACCTGGAGGCTGCCAGGGACGTCCATGGCCACCATCGCAATTTGTTGGTCGCCGCCACCGGGACCGGAAAGACAGTCATCGCGGCCCTGGACTACAAGCGGCTGTGCGATGCTGCCGGCCGGAGGTTGACACTGCTGTTCGTCGCGCACCGGCAGGAAATCCTGGCCCAGTCCCTGCGCACCTACCGGAACGTGATGCAGGACGGCAGCTTTGGCGAGCTCTTCGTCGGCACACACAAACCCTCTGAAGGAAAGCATCTGTTCGCCAGCGTGCAGTCCCTCGCAGCGCGGGGAGTGGAGACTCTCAGCCCCGAGGAGTTCGACGTCGTCGTCATCGACGAGTTCCACCATGCCGAGGCGCCCACCTACCGCCGCATCATGGAACGTTTGGAACCGGCCGAGCTGCTCGGGCTGACAGCAACTCCGGAACGCGGCGACGGCGTCAACGTGGCCGACGCGTTCTTCGACGGCCGTGTCGCCAGTGAGCTCCGGCTCTGGGATGCGTTGGAAGCCAACCTGCTGGTGCCGTTCCACTACTTCGGGGTGGCCGACGACGTCGACCTCAGCCAGCTGGAATGGAAACGCGGCAACTACGACGCCGCGCAACTGAGCAACGTCTACACCGGCAACGACGCGCGGGCCGCCAAGGTCATCGCGGAAACCCGACGCACGGTCACCAGCGTTGAGGACATGAGAGCACTGGGCTTCTGCGTGTCCGTCCAGCACGCAAAGTACATGGCCGAGGTCTTCAATAACGCGGGAATCCCCTCGGCGACCGTTTCCGGTGAAACACCCGAACCGGACCGGGAAGCGGCGCTGCGCCTGCTGCGGGACGGGGAGCTGAACTGCATCTTCGCGGTGGACGTCTTCAACGAGGGCCTCGACCTGCCCGAGGTCGACACCATCCTGATGCTCCGGCCCACCCAGAGCTCCACCATTTTCCTGCAACAGCTGGGCCGCGGACTCCGCCGGTCCAAGGACAAAGCAGTCCTGACAGTTCTGGACTTTATCGGCCAGCAGCGGCGAGAGTTCCGCTTCGACAACAAGCTGCACGCCATCACCGGACTGCGGCGAAAAGGGCTCAAGAGCGCCATCGAAGAAGGGTTCCCATTCCTCCCATCCGGTTCCCAGATCGTGCTGGACCGTGTTTCGCAGGAGATCATCATCGACAGCCTCCGCGATCAACTGCGGAGCACCCGGCCGCAGTTGGTCGCTGACATCCGCTTCCACGGGGAAACCGGGTTGGCAGACTTCCTGCAAAAGTCCGGGCGCGGGTTGGAAGATGTGTACCGGAAAACCGGGGAATCCTGGACTTCATTAATCCGTTCTGCGGGATTGGCCGAAGCTGCCGCCGGACCAGCACAGCTGCTGAGAGGGGATGAACAGAGGTCGATTGCGGAGGAGACGCTGCTGCTCCGGCGCATGACCACACTGCTCTGCGTTGACGATCCCGAACGGGCTGAGGCCTACACCATGCTAGTGTCCCGGAACGCTCCGCGGTATGAGGAGCTGGGCCCGCGGGAGCAGACGTTCGCCCGCATGCTGTTCTTTGCGCTGTGGCCCGAGGCTGGGAAGTTCACCTCGTACGACGCCGGCCTCGACTTCCTGCACAGCTATCCCACCGTGTGCGACGAGATTCGCCAACTGGCTGCCCTCGGCGTCGACCGGACTCGTTATGCGCCCAAGGGGCTGGGCCGCGGACTGGCGCATGTGCCCTTGTACTCGCACGCGACCTACCGGCGAGAGGAGGTCCTTGCGGCGCTTGGCTACCTGGCCGTGGACGGGCGGAAGGCCCGGCACCGGGAAGGCGTGGCCTGGTGCGAAGACACGCAAACTGATGCGTTCTTCGTGACGGTGGAAAAGGATGCCAAGGACCGGGCTGCCAGCATCATGTACAAGGACTACGCGCTGAGCCCGGACGTGTTCCACTGGGAGTCGCAGAACAGCACGTCTCCGACCAGTCCGGTGGGCCAGCGCTATCTGGACCACAAGGCTGCCGGCACGCAGATCCTGCTGTTCACCCGGGCCCGTGAAAACGACGAGTCAGGCTTGACGATGCCGTACGTCTGCCTTGGCCAGCTGGATTACATGCAGCACACCGGGTCGAAGCCGATCGCGATCACCTGGAAGCTGCAGCGGCCGATGCCGGCCGATGTTTACACGGAGGCCAGTGCCGTGGCGCAGTAATCCCGCTTAACGTGATCTAGGGAGGGACTATCAGAGCACAGTGACATGCTGCGCAAGGAGGATGCCCCCACCGATGCTAAACCGCGTCGGCGATCCGCTTCTCGTCGCCGATAATCGTCAACAGGAACCTGCCTGAAGAGGCCGACATAATGACGCGCGGGCGCCGGGTAAGTTCCTTGAACTCATTCACTAACAGGATGGCCGCCGGTCCAGCGTGGGAACACACCCCGTGAGGCGTTCAGCGGCAGGTGGCTCTTTCTGAAGGCGTACTCCCACATGTCCGCAGTCAACATTATTCAACACTGGGGGCTGGGATAGGAGGGAGTAGGAGCCCGGGTACATCGTCCAGACCTGAACTCCTAGTCCTGCCAGTGGAAGCCCGCCTTTGGCCGGCTACATTAGGGTTTCTGGAGCTATCCTGCTGTCGCAAGGCTTCAGCCGCACCCGTCGACCGCAGACCTGCGAGTGGTGAACATGAACGCCAACGGTGAGCCGCTATGCTTGGCCTGATACATTTTTGAGAGCAGATTGGTTTCTTGGATCTGTAGATGCTTTATCTATTGATAGGAAGAACGGGATGGGGCTCGTTAAGGCCGCTATTGACTCAGTTGGCGGAGCATTTGCAGGCCAATGGAAAGATTTTCTTACGGTTCCCGCGGAACTTTCCCCAACGGCCGCATTGTTCCCTGCTGTTCGGGCAGGTGCAAATGCAAACCGCGGTTCGGGTACCAGAGGGTCGAACGCCATTTTAAGTAACGGCTCCAAGATTGTTGTTCCCGAGGGCTACGGATTGCTCTTGTTTCAGGACGGAGAGCTGACGGCGTTCGCAGGCGACCCCGGCGCCTACATCTGGGCGTCCTCAGATATGAACTCACTTTCAATCTTCGCTGACGATGACCCGTCTGAGTCACTCATTCAGCAGTCGTGGGAGCGCTTTAAGTTTGGGGGGCAGCCCGGTTCACAGCAGCTGGCGCTTTTTGTAAACCTGAAGGAGCTTCCTAACAATAAATTCGGCACTCAATCGGAAATTTATTGGGACGACGCCTACTTCAACGCCCAGGTCGGCGCCCTCACTCACGGCACCTACAGCATCAGCATTACTGATCCCATCCTCTTCGCGAAACGTTTTGTCCCTGCTCGTTACTTGCAGGGCCAGGATATTTTCGATTTCACCGACAGGGGCAACTCGGCTGCGAGCCAGTTGTTCTCAGAAGTAATTAGCTCACTGGCCGCAGCTTTCAGCAGGTATGCAAACCATCCTGACCGAGCTAACCGCATGTCACGAATTCAGCAGGATTCGATAGGATTTGCCGAGTCCTTGTCCAGCGTGGTCGAGGAAGCCTATAAGTGGACATCAACTCGTGGGATTGGAATTTCCAAGGTAAACCTCGTCGGAGTCAAATATGATGAGAATACGAAGGAACTGCTTCGATCTGTTCAACGGGCCGATGCATTGGCGGGCACGCGAGGCAACGCAAACCTGCAGGCTTCCGTCGCAGCTGGTATGCAGTCTGCTGGAGAAGCCCGCGGGGCTGAGGGGCTACTGGGACTGGGTGTTGCGGCTGGATCCGTGAACCTTCCCGCGCTGATGCATCAAACACCAGCACCCGTAACTTCAACGTCCACTGCCGAGAGTGATTCAGATTTAATTACAGTCCTGGGGGGTCTGAAGCGAGCTTTCGAGGCGGGGTTAATTAATCAGGCCGAATTTGATGCGGCGAAAGCAAAGGCACTTGGACTTTCATAGACTCAAGGAATTTCAACTAAGAAGGTTTGATGAATCTCGTTGAATGCTCCCGATGCGGCAGCAAAGAACTTTTCGAAGAAGATGGACAAGTCATATGCGCCTTTTGTCGCTCCCGATTTATGCCAAACACTCCGGAGCATCCGCAAAAGGGGGCTGTGGTTGATATATTGTCAGACATTCAAGTGCTGCTTCAGAAATGCGAACGCGATCCGGTGAATCGGTTCCGATACGCGAGCTTGATTCTTGACATTGACCCGACAAATACAGAAGCAGCAAAGTACCTAAGATAGAGGATGCAATGAAAACGAAAGACATCGCGAAAAATCTCGGGTTGGAGTTGGGCACTTTCGACGCTTGGGTCAAACAGTCCGGATACCCTTACAAGTCGGGGTTGACAGGTATTGCTGTTGCTGACGATGTGAACGTGGACGAGCTGGTGGGTTATTACCGCGAGTACCTATCCCAGGAACAGGCGCGCCTTAGTCGGGAGCATGAACAACTAGCTAAGGATAACGAGAATGCAGCTCGAGCTGCACAGGAGAAGCAGCGGGCGCTGGCCAGCATGCTTATTACTTCCGGATTTAACTTCGATGGCTATTCCATTACGAAGTATTCGGGTTACATCTCCGGTGACGATGCAGTATCGATGAATCGCCCTACCCATGGCTGGCTCGGCGGGGTCAATGGAGAAGTCGGGGCGGACTTGTTGGCAGGGCTGGCGCACATTCGGCGCAACGCCCTTGCTGAACTAAAGGAAGCCGCGTACGCGCTTGGGTGCAACGCTGTAATTGGTGTCGATTTCGACTACCTGACGATGGATCCCGAGACTGCTTCTAGTTCCGGTGGTACGCTTTATCTTCCATTTTTGTTCGCGGTTACAGCGAATGGTAACGCCGTAATGATCGAGAAAAACTAATAAGTTTGGGCTGCTAATACTGGATCCTTAATTAGCGAAATAAGTTGAGGGGGTTGCGCGTGAGGACCCGCGCAACCCTCGGCTAACTTAAAGGCTAGGAACCCACATCCCAGCCCGCCCTAACGCCAGTTCCAAATCCCGACCTCCGGCTCGTGCAATCAGTTCCTGGTCGCCGACCACCATCAGCAGACAACGCGCCCGCGACAAGCCAACGTAGAGCTGCTCGGGAGCCCGGGCGAGGTCCTTGAACCGGTTCACGCACAGGATCACCACTGACCGTTCCAACCCCTTGAAGCCGAGGACGTGCCCGTAGAACTCCTCGTCGTCGTCGTGAAAGGCCTGCCAGTACTCGGGAATGAGTTTGGACTCAAAAGCTACCTGATGCACAGGGTGCCGTTCCTTGGTGGTGAGCAGCGCGATCTGGTTCCGAGCCCAGCCTTCCTCAATCAGTACATCCACGCAGTCACTGGCGACGTCCAGGGCGTCCTCGGTGGCGCAGTCGATCACCCGCACGGGCAGCCCGTCGCCGCCGCGGGGCAGAAAGTGCTCGCCAGAGAACCCCCGGAAGGTGTGGGCGATGCGCTTGGTGTTCCGCAGGTTCTCGTCAATATGCAGCGTCACCAGGTTCGCCGTCGGGTCCATGCTGGTTCCGGCAGTCCCGGCGTCCCACCGGCCGTAGACGTTCTGCCGCTCGTCCATGAAGGCGAACACCCCGCCGTCGTCGGGCTTCTTCAGGCAGGCCAGCAGCCCCTCCCACCACAAGGGGGCAAAGTCCTGGGCCTCGTCGACGACGACGGCATCCAGCTTAATCTCCACGGGCAGGTGTGCCGCGAGTTCCCTCAGCAGCCGCGGCATCTCCTGATCGAAATACTCCTGCCCGGTCCCGTCCGGCACGCCAAGGGACCGCACGTACTCGTGGAACTCGCCGGCGAAGACCGGCTTGGCCTGCCGGCACGTGGAGACCTCGCGGCGCAGGTGCTCGGCCAGTCCCTTGTTGTAGCAGAACAGGCCGACCTGCTGGCCGTCCTTGGCCAGGCGCCGGGCCTTCTCGACGGCCAGCCAGGTCTGGCCGCTGCCGGCGCCGCCGACGAACCGGGCCCGGGGTATGGCGCGCCGGTCTGCACGGCACATCTAAGAAATCAAATGCATTGTCTAGTCGTTGGCCAAGCTGACGTACAGTATAGTCCACTTGATTGATGTGGCTATTGCCATTTAAAGAAAGAGTTGGACCTGAATGAAAAAATGCGCGCTAGTGATCCTTGGTGTCCTTACGTTGTCCCTCGTTGCCTGCTCTCCGGATCGCTTGAGCACCGGTGATACGTGTATCGAACTGGAGGCTGTAGGGGGCGTCGCGACGAGCGTTTCGACTCTAGCTTCATCCGGTAATGCCGAATTTTTCGTCGAACTGTCGGAGCGATCATCTGAAGTTCTCGCTGATGAATTGAAGCTTATAGGTGAAGTCATGGGTGAAAGTAAGGACGAGCAGGACCTTAGGTTTATTATTGATGCACAATATGACGCTTTTAAACTAGCCGCCGAAACGTTGAATGGAGCATGTGGATGAAAGTTGATATTTTCAGGCATCGGGGGGTGCTAGCCATAGCAGGTGCAGTTGCGATGGTCTCCCTTGCTGCCGGTTGTTCGTCCACAGAATCTTCGGAAGATAATTCCACGCAGCAGAAATCGGAGCGTCCCGTCCTCGGTGTCTGTGAAATACTTGGAACGATGCAGGAGTGCGCGAATACACTCACCGATATATATATGGAAGTTGACGAGGCTTACGAACGACTAGATTCCCCGACGGCCAATCAAACCGCTGCATTGGAACGAATGAATAGAGCTAGCGAAATTTATTCGACAAGCTGCCGCGGTCTTGATGTCCGTGCGGGTGCCGAGGTTAATATGGTAAACGGTTGTGATGATGCTCTCGATGACATTGTCACAGCGCTAAGCTCGATGCGTTAAGGATCATCGCGGAAACCCGACGCACGGTCACCAGTGTTGAGGACATGAGAGCACTGGGCTTCTGCGTTTCCGTCCAGCACGCAAGTACATGGCCGAGGCCTTCAACAACGCCGGAATCCCCACGACGACCGTTTCCGGAGAAACGCCCGAACCGGACCGGGAAGCGGCGCTGCGCCTCCTGCAGGACGGTGAGCTGTACTGAATCTTCGCGGTGGACGTCTTCAACGCGCCTCGACCTGCCCGAGGTCGACACCATCCTGATGCTCCGGCCTACCCAGAGCTCCACCATCTTCGTGCAGCAGCTGGGGCGCGGGCTCCGCCGGTCCAAAGACAAAGCAGTCCTAACAGTTCTGGACTTTATCTGGCCAGCAGCGGCGCGAGTTCCGCTTCGACAACAAGCTGCACGCCATCACCGGACTGCGGCGAAAGGGGCTCAAGGCCGCCGTCGAGCCGAGTTCCCCTTTCTCCCGTCCGGTTCCCAGATCGTGCTGGCCCGGGTGTCCCAACAGATCACCGTCGACAGCCTCCGCGACCAGCTGCGGAGCACCCGACCGCCGCTGATCGCCGACATCCGCTTCCATGGGGAACCTGTCCTGGCAAAATTCATGCAGAAGTCCGGCCGGGCGGGAGGACATGTACCGGAAGACCGCGGAATCCTGGACCTTGCTGATACGAGCCGCCGACCTGGTTGAAGCAGCCGACCGCCTGACGCCGCTGCTGCTGGTGGCCACAGGCGCTCCGCGGTATGCAGACCTGGGCCCGCGGGAGCAGACGTTCGCCCGCATGCTGTTCTTTGCGCTGTGGCCCGAGGCTGGGAAGTTCACCTCGTACGACGCCGGCCTCGACTTCCTGCGCAGCTATCCCACCGTGTGCGATGAGATTCGCCAACTGGCTGCCCTCGGCGTCGACCGGACGCGCTATGCACCCAAGGCGTTGGGCCGTGGATTGGGACACGTTCCCTTGTACTCCCACGCGACCTACCGGCGAGAGGAGGTCCTTGCGGCGCTTGGTTACCTGGCCGTGGACGGGCGGAAGGCCCGGCACCGGGAGGGCGTGGCCTAGTGCGAAGACACGCAAACTGATGCGTTCTTCATGACGGCAGAAAAAGATGCCAAGGACCGCTCTGCCAGCATCATGTACAAGGACTACGCGATGAGCCAGGACGTGTTCCATTGGGAATCACAGAACAGCACGTCTCCGACCAGCCCGGTGGGACGGCGCTATCTGAACCACAAGGTCGCCGGAACGCAGATCTTGCTGTTCACCCGTGCCTGTGAGAACGATGAGTCTGGTCTGACGATGCCGTATGTCTGCCTCGGTCAACTGGATTACATGCAGCACACCGGGTCGAAGCCTATCGCGATCACCTGGAAACTGCAGCGGTCGATGCCTGCGGATGTTTTCACGGAGGCCAGTGCGGTAGCTCGCTAGCCCCTACTCCTGTCGCAGATGAGGTAGTGCGGGGAAATGCCCCAAATCAACGCTATCTCGTGACGGGTCTAATGTTCTCGTCCGGAAGCGGAATCGTCCGTTTCCAAATCCCTTCACCAGCAATCCGCTACTGAAGTGATTTCAAGGAATTCGCTGTTGGCCTGCCAGGTGTGACAGCAGCGGGTGTGAGATTCCCGGGACGCCGGCTGCCTTTCCACCAATTGTTCCGTCCCTAGTATTAAGGGCTTTTATAAAGCCTCGCCGTTACCGCGCGCCCAATACAGTTCGCCAACAGAGTCCACTAGGGTAATCAACAGGCAGCCTTGGCAGTGTAGAGTAAACCAACAATTTCAATGTCCAAAAATGCCACAGCAGCTAAGATAATCGGGGGAGTAGTGCAGGTCTTGTACGTTATAAGTTCTGGTCTTCGGCCGTGCCACTCTGGTGGGCATCAGCATGCGGCAGCTTCGGCTAGGGTGTCAGCGCATGCGTGAACACTTGGCCACGCTTGCCGCTCTTCTACGCAGATTTTTGGAGCGTGAGCTCCCCTCCCTTGGGCCAGATTGGTGGGACCAGGGTGTCCTCGCGAAACTGACGTACCAACAACGAGCGTTGGCCGATGAGAACGGCTGGTTAAGCTTGACGGAGCTCGACGCCGCCGCCGTCCTCCGCGTTGCTGACCAGAACTGGGACCTGTTCAGAAGAAAGAACTTGGTCAAGTGGGACGACCGTAACTGGTTGAAGGAAGCCTCCAGCGTCCGAAACCGCTGGGCTCATGACGCCCCCGGACGCGAGCCGAGCCCCCAGCTTGCTTATCGGGACCTCGACACGCTTACCCTCCTCGCCCACGCCCTTGATCCGGAGAGCCCAGAGGCCGTGCAGCTGGCCGGTGCCCTGTCGACCGCATTGGCTGGGCTCGCTCCTGCGTCCCGTCCTATGGCATCAGACTCCACACCTGCTCCCATAACAGCCGCTCCTTCAGGGCTCGTGCCGGGGACCATGGTTCGGGTCAAGGCGCGACCGGAACTGACGGGTGTGATCACGCAGGCCGACGACTCGGGTGCCCAGCTCCGGCTGACCGTGTTCCATGCACAGATGATTCAGACCTACTTCGAATCGCAGATTGAAGTCGTCGAGACAAAGTCGGTTGAGTATCTCGGGGCCGAGGAACTCAAAGCACGGATTACGGCCGCACACGTCCTCCACCCTTCAGTGAACAGGCTCTACTCGCTCAACACGGGCCGGATCGAGTACGAGCCCTACCAATACCGGCCAGTCATGAAGATGATTGCTGCCGATCGTCCGCGCCTTCTAATTGCGGACGACGTCGGCGTCGGTAAGACGATCGAAGCGGGCCTGATCATCAAGGAACTGCAAGCCCGCCAACAGCTCGACTCGATTTTGGTGATCTGCCCCAAGCCGCTGGTTGTGGAGAACAAGTGGCGAAACGAGATGAAGCGGTTCGACGAGGACTTCGCCCACCTTGACAGCTTGATGCTGCATCATTGCATCGGTGAGGTCCGGGCTGAGGGCCGTTGGCCCACACGGTACCGGAAGGCGATACTCCCCTACTCGTTGCTTAACGAAAAGCTCCTCCTCGGCGACGACACGGGGCGCAGGCCCCGGCCAGGCCTGACCTCGCTCCTGCCTCCGGTCAAGTTCGACCTAGTCATCGTTGACGAGGCGCATCACGTTCGGAATAGCGAGACGTGGGGCCACCGCGTCGTCAAACATCTCCTAGATTCCGCAGAAGCGGCCGTGCTCATCTCTGCGACGCCGATCCAGACAGGCAGCGAAGATCTCCGTACCCTCCTGCGCCTACTACGGCCCGACACGTTCGTAGACAACCAGACATTTGACCTGATGCGCGAGCCGAACGCGTACCTCGCCAACGTCGAGAGCGCGGTCAGGTTGGCGGGGAACACTTGGCAGACCACAGCACTGGAAGCCCTCACGGAGGCGCTTCAGACATCTTGGGGTAGCCGCGTCCTGCGCGCAGACCCTCGAACGCAGGAAATCCGAGACCTCCTCGACCAAAACCACGTAACGGACCATGACCGCGTCAAGGCCCTGCGACTAGCGCAGTCACTGAATACGTTTTCCGGTCTCATCAACCGCACGCGCCGCCGAGACATCGGCTCTTTCACGACACGCAAGTCTGAAACCTTTGAGGTCGACTTCACACCGGATCAGGCAGCATTGTACGGGGAACTACTTGACCTTGCCGGCCGCATTGCGACCAGCAAAGGGCATGGCCAGTCCCTCGACTTCGTGCTTTCGACCCTGCAGCGGCAGGCTGCGAGTTGTCTTAATGGATTGGCACCCTTTATCGAGGATCTCCTCCAGCGCAAGCTCACCCCGGAGGAGCTGAGCGAGGCCGATGTCGAGGCGGACGAGTTAGACGCATCCCTTTTGGAGTCATTCGTGGCCGAGATCAGAGAGATTGCCACCAGCGCCGCGGCACTGACTGAGGACCCAAAGCTTGACCGGCTCTTGAGCTACGTTGATGAGAAACAACAGTTGTCCAACAACAAGCTTTTGGTCTTCAGCACGTTCCGCCACACCCTCCGCTATCTCCACTCCCATCTGGTGTCGGCAGGCGCCCGGGTCGGGCTCGTACATGGCGGAATTTCCGACGATGATCGCCGCGATCTTCGGGCTCGATTCGCGAAGGACAAGCGCGAGCCGGACGCCATCGACATCCTGCTGTCATCCGAGGTCGGCACTGAAGGGCTGGACTACCAATTCTGTGACGCGCTCGTGAACTACGATCTTCCGTGGAACCCGATGCGTATTGAGCAGCGGATTGGCCGCATTGATCGCCGGGGGCAGCAGAGCGAGTCCGTCTCAATCAAGAACCTAATCGTCAGTGGCACCGTCGATGCAGCCATCTTCGAGCGATGCCTCATGCGGATTGGTGTCTTCCAGCGGGCCCTCGGTGGCAGCGAAGCGATCCTTGGCGAGCTGACACGGGAAATTCGGAAGATTGGCGAAGACCTCACGCTCACAGAGCCGGAGCGTGAGGCCCGGCTGCAGCAGCTCGCGGACAATAGGATCGGCCGGATTCAGGAGCAGGAGCAGCTTGAGGAGCGAGAGAGCGCCCTCTTCGGCCTCCCGTTGAAGAAGCTCGATGCCGAGGGTGTCGAGCAGGCCGCCAGCCCATGGCTCGCACCCAGCCAGTTGGCCCGCCTGGTACAGCGCTACCTACTTGACCGCGGTTACGAACGAGCAGACTCGTTGTTCGAGCGCCCTGTCGCACTGATCCGCCCAAGCAAGGATGTCCGCTCAACCCTTTACGCTGACGCCCAAGCGACCGCACCCGAAAGCGGTTCGCTGTGGCAGCGATGGTTGAGTCGCGGGACAGACCAATCACGAAGGCTCACCTTCGATCCAGGCTTGGCCGACAGCAACGACGTCGAACTCCTCTCGCCAGTCCACGAGTTGGTACGTGCGGCTGCAAAACACCAAGAGGGTTTTGCGGCCGAAACTAAGGTGGCTTTGCAGGTCCATTCAAAGACCGTTCCTGCAGGTCTCTACCCACTTGCCGTCCACGCCTGGACCTATCTGGGTTCCCGCGACGACTTCGAGGTGGCTGTGGCAACGACCGATTCGGCGCTCTCCGAGGAGATGAGTCGCCTTCTAATCGAGGCGTCTGATTCGTCAGCATCAGTTGAATCACATGCCGCCGGCGAGGTCGATGAGCGGCATTACATGGCGTGGACGGATTCCAGGACCGCGCACATCGATCGGACCCGGGGGCACGTCGAGAACCAACTGGCATCGCTCACTACGACCCACCATGCCCGAGTCCAACTCCTCGAGGACCAGATTGGCAAGGCATCCCACGAGAACATACGTCGCATGCGTGAATCAGAACTACGCTCGCTCGAGGATGATTATGGAACACGCATCAAGAAACTTGAAATGACCATCCAACGCAGCGACGTCACGACCACACTCCTTTGCTCAGGAATTGTTGAGGTCGTTGGTGGCGACTGAAATCACGTTCGATAGCATCGCGGCTTCCGGACGCGCGATAGTGGAGGCGCACAAAGGGAAGAGAGGTTTCGAGGAGGGCATCCGCCGACTGCTGTCGGAGTTGTACCCAGACAACGCGCACTTCATTTACGAACTGCTTCAAAATGCTGAGGATGCTAGGGCAACCGTCGTCGAATTTGAGTTGCACGACAGCGATCTTGAGGTGCGCCACAACGGGGCACGAGTATTCTCGCTCAAAGACATTGACTCGATCACGAATATTGGCGACTCCACGAAGCAGGACGACCCTACGCAAATTGGCAAGTTCGGAGTGGGATTCAAGGCCGTCTACTCTTACACAAGTCGCCCCGAAATTAGGTCGGGGACGCACGCATTCGCCATTGAGGACCTATTTATAAATGAACGTATTGCTGGCGAAGCTCGGATGGGTTGGACCAGTTTCCGGTTTCCGTTCAACCGACAGGAGAAGCCAGCAAATGTTGCCGTCGAGGAAATCAGCCGTGGGCTCGTAGAGCTTGACGAAAAAACCCTACTCTTCCTCAATCACATCAGCACAGTTACGTACACCCTTCCTAATGGAACCCTTGGAATCATCGAACGGCGGGATCTCGACGGCCAAGTCATCACCATAGAGAAGTCTGAAGGTGACGTTATCGTCGAGTCCCACTGGTTGCGCCTTATTGGCCCAGCCAGTGTAGAACACGACGGCTCCCACCCACTCTCCGTTGCAGCGGCATTCCGCCTCAAATTGAGCGAGCAGGTAAAGCCGAAGCGTGGAAAGCAGAAGGACGGAGGGGAGGCTTCCGCCGAACTAACGCGATCCATCGTTCCCCTAGACCAGGGCGACGTGTCAATCTACTTTCCGGCCATAAAGGAGTCCTCCGGTTTAAAGTTCCATGTCCATGCCCCCTTCGCCTCAACTGTGGCCCGGGACAGCGTCCGTGCCGACCCGGGCAACGTTCAGCTCATCGAGGATATAGGAGCGCTGATCGTCGACGCGCTACCCCGGCTGCGTGATGAAGGCCTGCTTGATGACACCTTCCTTGCGACCCTTCCCAACCATGACGACCCCATTGCCTATCCGTACAGCCTCCTCCGGAATGCAACCACGCACGCATTCAATGAACTCGAGATTACTCCGATGCGCGGTGGTGGGTACGCACCTGCAAGATCGATGGTGTCCAGTCCTGGTGAGTTTAGGAACTGGCTGGCGGAGGGTGACCTGCGCTTCCTCTTCGATATGGCTGGGATCGAAGCCGGGAACGCTCCGCATTGGATACGCGATCGTGACGGCCGGCCCGGTCGGTTCCTTGCAGGGCTCGATACGATCGAGTTTGCTTGGCCCGAATTGGGGGCTGCCCTACGCGAATCCCTCGACGTCGGCGATGCTGATAGTTCCCACCTGCAGGGATGGGTCGGCTGGCTAGCGGCTAAAAGCGACAGTGCGATTGTCAACCTCTACCAATTGCTCGGCCGAGGATACTCCACCCAACTGATGCACTTCCACGGCGTCCTGCCGTTGATCCCACTTGTCCGCGTGGCTCGCCGCGGAAAGAACGAGCATGTTAGGGGTCCTGAAACGCACCTCCCTTCCAACCCGAAGGACAAAAACCAGAATCGCGTTCGAGCTGAAGTGGCATATTTCGATGATGATGAGGATCAAACGCGCGCAGCCAACTTGAAGGTGTTCTATCGCGCCGCCGGAGTTCGTCGCTGGGACGAAGCGGCACGGATTGAGGCCCGCCTCAAGCCATACAGGGTACGGAACCGGCCAATGCCGGAAGCGGCTCAGGTTAAGAGGCACCTCGACGACGTCGGAGCCTTCACCCAGTACGCTCTGACCAACCGTGAATCTGCACGGAGCCTCTTTAGGAACGTGCCGTTCCTCGTCTCGCCTCAGCCTGATGGGTCACTGACCTGGATATCCCCGGGCGAGAGCTACCTCGACCTTCCTTACCGAACAACAGGACTCTCGTCCCTATACCCGTCGGTTCTGTCTGACGACGATGGCGACTTCTACGAAGAGCCATACCCGGTGGCAGGTTATTACCTCGAAATCGACGGGTTCGAGGATTTTCTTGGACTTGTGGGTTCGATGGTAGGTATCAAGATCACCCCTAGCAACGTGTTCAGTAACCCGCTACTCAAAAGAGAATGGTGGACAAACTACCGCCATAGCGCGCACACCGAGATGATCGATTGGGACATCGAAAACCTCGATAAAATCATCGCGACAGGCGACCATAATCTGATCCGCACTCTCTGGAATACCGTCGTAGACACGAAAGCCGACAAGGCCACAGCTATCTACCGAGCGAATAAAAGCGCACCCAGCTACAGCTTCTACTCCCAGCTGGTACAAAAGCTCAAGTCCAAAGCCTGGGTTCTTGATGGGAATGGGGACCTACGACTTCCCAACGAGGTGACGATCGATGGGCTTCCTGATGACTGGGAGCGGCCCAGCGCGAGTTCCCTCGTGCACAAGCTCGATTTCGGGGCAGATTTGGCCGAACGCCACCAGAAGGCTGAAGGCGTCAGTGACTTCCTCCGTGAAGAAGGCCTCGACGGCGGTATCGACGTCCTACGCGAAGCCAAAGAAGCAGGTATCCCTTTCTCTGATATCCGTGACTTCATTTCTGAGCGGGCAATAGTTCATCGTTTTCCTGAATCGGCCTCCGGCGACCCGGGCAGGCGCTCGACTGTAGCCGAGCAAGACGCGCTTGGTGCTCCGTTTTACCAGAGCGAACTGCGGCTGCGGAGCGTCATCGATGGACAGGGCCAGGCCGGTGCCGAGTCCAGGGGGTATCTGCAGAGGCAGTACACCAGTGATGTGGGCGAGATGTTCTGCCAAGCCTGCCAGAAACCGCTCCCATTCAAAGTAGGAGGCCGGTGGTACTTCGAATCGGTCCGCTTCGTAAACGGCCGCAAGCAGGCGCATACGGCCAACGCCATGGCCCTGTGTCCACTCTGCGCAGCCCTCTACAAGCACACGCGGGAAACAACCACTGAAGCCCTTCTCGCGGTGTTGTCGAATATTAAGGTCAAGGGAGGCCAGGGTCTCGTGGAGATTCCCCTGATCCTGAACGGCAAGCGCATCAACATCCAATTCACCGGAAAGCACGCGATCGATCTTCAATCGGCGCTACGCGTGGCTGGCGATGAGCGCGGAGCAACCGCCGACGTTAGCCACTAATGGGGAAGTTCAGTTCTGGAGCGGGCTGGTTAATCTTCGTGCCTGTCGTGGTGACCTATCCCGCGTCGGGGGAACTGGAGCAGCGGCCGGAGAGGTCTTGATTCGATCCCTATCGAGCTGCTAATCGATTTCACAGGGCTTCCCGCCAACTGTGGTCCTCAGCGAACGGAACCCTACGATGAAAAGCCGGTCGGGGGCGCTGCTTCATAGTTGCGCCTGAAATCCATCGGCCAGCGGCCTCAAGCGCTAGAAACCCAAATGTCAGCTCGCCCCAAAGCCAGCTCCAGATCCCGACCGCCGGCCTCGGCTATCAGCTTCTGGTCTCCGACCACCATCAACAGGCACCGCGCCCGGGACAGCCCGACATAGAGCTGTTCGGGCGCCCGGGCCATGTTCTTGAACCCGTTCACGCAGAGGATCACCACGGAGCGTTCCAGCCCCTTGAAGCCGAGGACGTGCCCGTAGAACTCGGCGTCGTCGTCGTGAAAGGCCTGCCAATACTCGGAAATGACGTTGGCCTCGAAGGCTTCCTGATGCACGGGATGCCGTTCTTTGGTGGTGAGGAGGGCGATCTGGTTCCGTGCCCAGCCTTCCTCAATCAGTACATCCACGCAGTCACTGGCGACGTCCAGGGCGTCCTCGGTGGCGCAGTCGATCACCCGCACGGGCAGCCCGTCGCCGCCGCGGGGCAGAAAGTGCTCGCCAGAGAACCCCCGGAAGGTATGGGCGATGCGCTTGGTGTTCCGCAGGTTCTCGTCAATATGCAGCGTCACCAGGTTCGCCGTCGGGTCCACACTGGTTCCGGCAGTCCCGGCGTCCCACCTGCCGTAGACATTCTGCCGCTCGTCCATGAAGGCGAACACCCCGCCGTCATCGGCTTTTTTCAGGCAGGCCAGCAGCCCCTCCCACCACAAGGGGGCGAAATCCTGGGCTTCGTCGACGACGACGACATCCAGCTTCGCCTCCACAGGCAGGTGCGCTGCGAGTTGCTTGAGCAGGCGCGGCATCTCCTGGTCGAAGTACTCCTGCCCGGTGCCGTCCGGCACGCCAAGGGACCGCACGTACTCGTGGAACTCGCCGACGAAGACCGGCTTGGCCTGGCGCCACGTGGAGACCTCGCGGCGCAGGTGCTCGGCCAGTCCCTTGTTGTAGCAGAACAGGCCGACCCGCTGGCCGTCCTTGGCCAGGCGGCGGGCCTTCTCGACGGCAAGCCAGGTCTTGCCGCTGCCGGCGCCGCCGACGAACCGGGCCCGCGGAATGGCGCGGGTGGAATTGAGCAAAACCTTCTGCCGCTCCGTGAGTTGGTCCTGCCGGGCTTCGAGCTCGTCGGCGTCGCCGGCAGGGGAGGAATCCGGGTCGAAGTCACCGGAAAGGTGGGGGATGATCCGACCCAGGTACTTGGCGGCTAGCGCGCTGCCGCCCTGGGCCTCCTTTTCGATGGCGTGGCGGATCAGCACGGCACAGTTACTCATCCCGGCCTGGTCGATGATGAGGCCGCGGGGGATGCCCGCCATCTGCCAGTCTGCAGGAACCGTCGTGTAGGGAAGGCAGGCCATGTAGGCGAAGCGGCTGGTCAGCGACGATCCCAGCCGATCCTTGAGCCAGTCCTTGAAGGCATGCTGGGCCCCCTGAGCCTGGGCGATCGGGCTTGGCAGCTTGCGTTTGCCGGTGCGGTCGGACTGGTACCACTGCCCCTTCTCCACCGAAACGAGTCCGCCCTTGACCTCAATGGCGGCGAGCCCGACGCCGGGCCACAGAACGAGGATGTCGATCTCGTGTTCGGCCCGCCCGTGCCGCACCTGCACGGAGTGCGCCAGCACGACGTCGTCGGGCAGCTGGGCACGCAGGGCGTCCCACAGCGCCTTTTCGGCCAGCTGGCCGTCCTGAAAGTCTGGCTCGTCCGGTATGCAGTGCACGATTCCCCCTTATCGTGCCGGCGACGATGCCGGCTCTCCGTAATGTACAGTGTCGTGCGCCACGGACGGCGATTCAGGCTAAGGGAGCTCCGTCTATGTCTGCCAACGAGGAATACGCCACTTTTGTTAGTCACTTCAAAGTAGCGCCCTGTGTCAGGCTGCGAAGTCATGGAATGTGCAAATGTGAGACTATTACTCTTAATTCTAGGGGTCTTTCAAACTGGTCATGCCGAGAAAACATAGGAGTTGAGTTGACCAGAAGTGCCGGATCGGCAGTCAAAGATGGTAATTCTGTTGCCTTCATTTTCGTCGGTGGAAAAGGATGACACCGGACGAGGCACGAGGCGTTCTTGGGTTGTCTCATGGCGCAGGAATGGATGAGGTCCGAGCTGCGTATAAGAAACGATCTCAGTTCATGCACCCGGATAGATTTTCGGGACGCCCGAAAGGCGAGATTCGCTTTGCAACAGGAGAGTTTCAACGCCTCACCACTGCGCGAGACATACTCTGCGATATGCCATCCAACGCGCCGGATTCTCCATCCGGTGACGATTTCGAAGAGCATGACAGTAGCAACGAGCGACAAAGAACCTCAGACGCTCCCGCCACTCAAATCACTATTACTATTCCGCGAAATCAAGCAGTGGCAGGTACCGTGATCCCAATCTGCACCGCGGCTGGAGAGACTGTCCGAGTGCGTCTTCCTAACTCGTTCCGATTGAGCACGACGATCCGGGTTAGGGGGCGGGGTGAGCTGCTACTGTCGCACGGGGCCAGGAACGATCTGCTGGTTACTCTTCAGTTGGCGCCTACGGTGGCCGCCCCGTCTCCGTGGCCGACGGACAGTGACTTACGCGACGCGGCGGAAGATAATGGAATTGGCAAGAGTAACCGGTTTCTTGGCGTCGCATGGGCAGTCGTTTTGTTATTTCTTGTCATCGTCGGAGTCGCAGTAATATTTACCGCTGGAAACGAATCTTCACCCGCAGCTTTAGTTGATGAATCGGATTCCATCGAGTTTGTTCTGGAACCAGACTCGAGTGGGAGGTGCCCCACCGGTATGACAGAGTGTTGGATCTGGAGACTCACGCCTGAAACAAGCTGCAGTCAGGCGACAGTCAACATCGAGCTGGCGAAGTCGGAGACGGCCGAGGGTAGCTCGCACACAAGGGTCCATCAGAAGCTGACCGGAGGAAAGGTGGCGACGGTCATCGCCAGTGCCGATAACTCCACTCTTGAGTACGCGACAATCAGCTCAATAATCTGTCAAACACCATGACACCCTGTTAATAGGTAGTTTCCTGCGTCTGTGCAGAACCCAGAGTTACCCATGAACGCCTAGGTAACTCGGTCCCTACCCCTGCAGCTCCTCATAAATCAGCCCGCTCAACATCGCCAGAAGTGCCTTCATCTTCGTCTTGTCACCCAAGGCTTGGAGGCTGAGGTTGTAGTGGCTCTCCATGGAATTGGTTACTGCGTCATTGACCGCATTTTCGAGATGCGGACTGCTGCTGAAGTGGCTGGGAGAGTTATTCCGGGCCTGGGTCTGAAGGGTCTCGTTCTTGACCAGCTCGCGCCGCACGCCCTCGACGAAATGCGCAACAGCGTCCAGCTCTTCGCCCTCAAACGGCAGGTTGGCCTGCTGGATAATTTCCTCCCACGAGGCAAGCACCGGGTCCTTCGTTTGACCGGTTCCTATATCGGTCGCTGGCTTCAGAAGTGCATCGTCATCATCTGCGAGCTGGAGCTGCGCCTGTCCCTTGTCTTTCAGCGCGTACTTGGCTAGGACAACGCCGGACAGGTCCAAGGCCACCGGAGCATCGTTCACCCGAAGTACCGGAAGCAGGAGCTTGAAGTAGATGGACCGCTTCTCCAAGTCAGGGTCAGCGAAGTTCACGATCTGAGACAGGAAATCGTAGGCACGGACAAACGAGCCCAAATACTTTCGGAACAGGTCCAGTTCGTCCTGAGCGGTTTTGTCCCCGGCCGCGACCGCTGCGTTGTAGCGGGTGTTGAACCGTGACTTAGCAGGAGCAACCCACCCCGAGAGAACATTGTTGCCCTCTTCCCGGATATACGCCTGCACAAGCCCGTCCACTTCCGAATCCAAGTAGATCTGCGCGGCATCCAGCTTGCTCTGCATATCGTGCACAACGTTAGGGTCGGATGTGCCCTCTAGCCGTGCCTCACGGAAGTACGGCTTGAACGACTCTAGGATCTCCTCCGGCTTGTTCACGAAGTCGAGGACAAACGTCTGATCCTTTCCGACGGCGGTGCGGTTCAACCGCGACAGCGTCTGCACCGCGGATACGCCGGAGAGCTTCTTGTCCACGTACATGGCCACAAGCAGCGGCTGGTCGAAACCGGTCTGGAACTTATTGGCAACGAGCATGATCTGGTACTCGTCTGTCTTGAAGGCCTCAGGCAGGGTGCGGCCCTTGAGGCCCGGGTTCATGTTGATCTCAGTGAAGGATTCCGCCCCGGAGACGTCGTCGTTCACTTCACCGGAGAAGGCGACCAGCGTACCCAAGTCTGAGTACCCGGCGTCGGCGATGTACTTGTCGATGGCGAGCTTGTAACGGACGGCTTCTTTCCTCGAGCCGGTGACGACCATGGCCTTGGCCTTGCCATCCAAACGCCAGGCGATGTTGGCGCGGAAGTGCTCCACGATGACCTGAACCTTCTGGCTGATGTTGTACGGGTGTAGCTTCACCCAGTTCATCAGCGACTTCAGGGCCTCGGACTTCTCAACCTTGCTGTCCTCGGAGTCGTAGTCGCGTCCGTTGTGCGCCAGCCGATAGGCCACCTTGTAGCTGGTGTAGTTCTGCAGCACGTCGAGGATGAAGCCCTCTTCGATGGCCTGTTGCATTGAGTAAAGGTGGAACGGCTGGGGAAGTCCATTCGGCCCGGGGCGACCGAACAGTTCCAAGGTCTTGGCCTTCGGGGTGGCCGTGAAGGCGAAGTAGCTGATGTTCTTGGCTTCCGCCCGCTCGGCCATCTCCGCGGCCAGGTATGCCTCGATGTCGATCTCGCCGCCGTCGTTGACGTCGGAGAGTTCCTCAACAGAGAGGGCCTGCTTGACCTTGTTGGCGGTGGACCCGGTCTGGGACGAGTGGGCTTCATCGGCAATGATCGCAAAATTGCGGCCCTGAAGTGCTTTCGACTCAGCAATTGCTTTCACAGCGAAGGGGAAGGTCTGGATGGTGACGACGACAATAGGCGTCCGGGCGATCAGGGCCTCGGCGAGTTCGGCGGATTTGGAACCGCCGGTGCCCTTGATGGGAACAACGACGCCGGACTTATGCTCGATCTGGTAGATCGCATCCTGCAGCTGTGAGTCAAGCACGGTGCGGTCCGTCACGACGATGACCGAGTCGAAGATCTTCTCATTCTTCTCGTCGTGGAGGGAGCTCAGCTGATGCGCGGTCCAGGCGATGGAATTGGTCTTCCCCGAGCCGGCGGAGTGCTGCACCAGATAGCGATGCCCGGGTCCTTCGGAGCGTGCCGTTTCGATGAGCTTGGTGACAACATCCCACTGGTGGTAGCGGGGG
Source organism: Arthrobacter sp. zg-Y1219 (assembly GCF_030125545.1). Classification (NCBI taxonomy): domain Bacteria; kingdom Bacillati; phylum Actinomycetota; class Actinomycetes; order Micrococcales; family Micrococcaceae; genus Arthrobacter; species Arthrobacter sp. zg-Y1219. Next base: position 104,562 of record NZ_JASKLY010000016.1, on the reverse strand, counting down.
AACAGCAGCGACTTGCTGATAACGCGCTCACCGGTGACCGGGTCGGTTTTGTCGCTGACTTGCAGGTGCAGGAACTTGCCGATGATGTTGAGCCAGGCGTCGGGCTGCAGCACCTGTTCCCAGAGGTAGCTGCTGGCGGATCCGGTGGGGTTGACCGGATTCCCTGCGTGGTCGCCGTTCCCGAGGTTGAAGGGCAGGAAGCGGGTCGCCTTGCCCTTCAGCTCAGTGGTCATCTGGATTTCCTCGTTGCTGACAGCGAAGTGCACCAGGGCACGCCGGCCGAAGGCCAGCAAGGGCTCTTCTTTGTTCTTTGCATTCCGCGGCAGGCGGTCGTTGCGGTACTGGGCGACGGCGTCGTTGATGTTCTGGGTGAAATCGGTCTTGAGCTCGATGGTTGCGATGGGCAGCCCGTTCAGGAACAGGACCAGGTCGATGCTCTTCTTGGTGTCGACCGTGGAGTAGTGCACCTGGCGCATGACCCGCAGCCGGACCTTGCCGTAGCGTGCCAGTGTTTCGGGGTTCAGGCCCATGGCGGGTTTGAACTGGCACATGTCGAACTTCGCGGCCACATCCTTGAACCCGGTGCGCAGCACGGAGAGCATCCCGGCTTCCTTGGTGGCGGGTTTGTCCAGTACCTTGCACAAGCGGTTCAGCAGGTTGTGCTCGGCCAGGGTACGTTCGGCTAGGGAATCGCCGGGTTTGAGGACCTTGGCCAGTTCGTGGGGTTGCGTGTCCTGTAGCCAGCCGATGATGTCTTCGGGTACGACGGCGCGTGCGGCGTCGTAAAGGTCGCTCGCCTTGCGCTGCGGCTCGTAGATCCACCCCTGGACCGCGAGTGCCTGGCAGATTTCCTCTTCGAACATCACTTCGTTGTGCTGTGCCATACGTTCTTCCCCCTAGAACTTGTCGAAAAAGTCCTGATCGACCTTCTTGACGACGACGGTGCGGTCCACCTGTACGCCGACTCCGTATTCGAACATCAGTGTCGCCAGGCGCTGTCCGTCGATCAGGATAAGTGTGTAGTGCGCAGTATCCCGGGCAACCGCCCGTGCACCGCTGGTGAAGCTTGATGTGGTGATGAAGATGCCCTTGGTCGCCCGGAACTGGCCCAAGGCACCGCTGAACGCTTGGACCTCGGGCGCGCCGACGTTGTTGCCCTCCGAGTACCGCTTTGCCTGCAGATAGACCCGGTCAAAGCCCAGGGCGTCCTGCCAGACGATGCCGTCTACGCCCTTGTCGCCTGAACGCTGGGTCGGTTTGAGGTTGTCTTCCCTGTCTGTGCCGTAGCCCAGGGCCCGCACCACAAAAGGGATCAGATGCTCGAAAGCATCGGGGGAGAGCTCCAGCAGGTTGCGGTAGATCTCCTCGATCACGACCTGGTTCAGTTGTGCGGCCGACTGTTCCAGTGACTCCGACGGGTCGGAGTCGACGACGACGGCGGCTCCGTCTCCGTCGATGCCTCGCACTGGTACCGCGGAGGCAGCCTTAGGTCGGCGCGAAATCTCCTGATAAGCGCGGTAAGGCTCGTATTCCCGAAGGGTCTCGTGGGTTAGCCGCGCATTTTCACCCGCGCGGCGCAGTCCCTCATCGCTAATTCGATACTGCCCCCGAGCCTGACGAACCAGAAGGCCTGCCTTCATGGAGTCGAAGACGGCCCAATTGATGCGATTGGCCCACCGTGCCTCACCAGAGGACATGACCTCTGCCATGTCTTCGGCTGAAAGCTGCTCACGTTCGGCGACAGCCGTCCGGATCTCTGCATTACGCCGGATCTGTCCATCGGCCATGATCCGAATAACCGGGTCGATGAATCCGTGCCATTGGGGCAGTGCCATGCTTAGGCCGCCTCTCCGCGTACGTCGATCTTGCCGGTTACTGCTGCAGAAATTAGAGCGGAACGACGTTCCTTCAGCAGTGCGACACTTCGAGTACAGCGATCATCCAGTCGGTCGATCTCCGAAAATTGGTACGCGAGTGTCTCTACAATCTGCCGTTGCTCTTCTAGCGGTGGAATGGCAACAGGGAGATCACCCAGGACGCCCATGCCGATGTTCTGTTGAGTCCCAAAGCTCCAGTGGAGGGCGACTGAATCGAAGAATACCCTCGAGCGCAGAAATGAGAGCAGGTACTCTGGCAAGACCGAATTGCCACATCGAATCGCAGCGAGGGGAGACCAAATGTTAAATTTCTTATCTGTCTCGACCAGAGCGGTAACTCCGGTTGTGGCACCCGACTTAACCATGTAGATATCTCCGCGCTGCGGGGAGTACTTTCGAGAGTACTTTTCGTTGTCGGATTCCGAGATGTAACCGCGAATCTTAGAAAAATTTATAATACCGCCAGATACGGCTTCTGCTGAAACGAATGGGACACCTTCATCCAAGAACTCGGGTGTCTCATGCGGTCCGTCTGTAATTGGTATCTGAAGGACGTGCTTAAGCGCAACCACGTCCCAATGCTGAGGAACGTCGCCGATCCAAGAGACCCCGGATGGCTTGGTGGGGGCCGCAAAGTCGAGGCCCTTGGTAACGGCTTGGGTGATAATGGCCTGGCGTTTCTCGGCCAGTAACTCGATGAGCTGCTTCTGCTTCCTGATTAGCATATCGAGGCGAGACGTCTCACGATCTAAAAAGACGGTGACCCTTTGTTGCGTATCCAGATCAGGAAATGGGCATGGCATGTTCCCAATGAAATTCCAACTCGCTCGCGGCATCTTCGAACCGAAGGTCGAGCCGTTAACGGTCTGGATGAACTCGGGGCCCAAAGTTATGTAGTGTAAGAAGCGAGCATATACCCCGCTGTGTGGCCGCAGTACTAAGAAATCTCCTACTGCCTCACCTTGGTTATCGGCCAGCCAGGATTTGGCTAGGTAGGGTCGCAACTTTCCAAAGAGAACGTCCCCCCTCCGAAACTTGATGCCGTCAGCGTCGAAGGTCCCGTCTGTTTGGAGTATTCGGCCGGACCCGGATTCAATATGCTCAAGAGCAACGGGGTTCGTCTTTTCCGCAGCCTTCTCCGTCACGAGACTGACACGGGTCTTTATTCGGGCAATTTCCCAGTCCGACGGAATACGAGGAGCCCATTCTATTCCCGAATCCTTGTATACCGGGTAGGGCCTTGCTATCACTTGTCAGCCTCCGAGAGGAGACTCGTAATCTCGCCGATTAGCTTGCTCAGGTCGGCGTCAATCTCACCTAACGAGCGTGGGGCAAGGTACTTGTAGAAGTGCCGGGTGAAGGGGATCTCGTAGCCAACCTTGGTCTTGGACTCGTCGATCCAGGCATCCGGGACGTGGGGGAGGACCTCACGCTCGAAGTACGTCTGAATGTCTTCATTCAGCGGCACGTTTTCGGTGTCTCGCAGGTCCGGATCGGCCTCCGGCTTGCCCTTGGCGTCGGTGCAGATGTCTGCCGTTTCATCCCGCTCGGCCGACCCGGCAAGCACTGCCTTGAACACCGGGGCGGGCAGCTTCAGGCCGGTGCTATTCAGCATTGGTTTCAGGACCTTCAGGAAGGCTTCGCGGTTCTTGTACAGGTCCGGATGCTCTTCGCCGGCGTTCCGTAGCGTCTTTTCCAGCAGCTCGCGAGCTTCGTCTGAGAGCTTGAGAACAGGCTTCTGTGCCAGAGCAGCGTCGATGCGCTCGGAGGAGAACGCGAAGTTCAGTTTCAGCGGGCGTTCCACGGTGATGGTGGAGTAGCCGAAGTCGCGGTTGTCGAAGATCTTGGAGGTCTCGCCGTCGTCCTCGAATGCCCCGTAGAGCTGAACAATTCGGTCGATGTCCTGCGGGCCGAGTTCCTTGCGCTTGGAGCCGAGGCTCTTGCGCATTTTGCGGTAGAACTCGACACCGTTAATCAGCTGGATCTTGCCCGCGCGGCCGGGAGCTTTCTGCTTCTTGGCGTTGGACAGGATCCAGACGTAGGTGGCGATGCCGGTGTTGTAGAACATGTCCGTCGGCAGGGCGATGATCGCTGAGACGAGGTCGTTCTCGATCAGGTAGCGGCGGATCTCCGATTCGCCGGATCCGGCGCCGCCGGTGAACAGCGGGGATCCGTTGAGGACGATGCCGATACGGGATCCGCCCTCGTGCGCCGGGCGCATTTTCTTCACCAAGTGGAGCAGGAAGAGCATCGATCCGTCGCTGACACGGGGAAGGCCCGGACCGAACCGTCCGTCGAATCCGTTCAGCTCGTGCTCACGCTGGATCTGCGGCTGGATCTTTTTCCACTCGACGCCGAACGGCGGGTTGGAGAGCATGAAGTCGAACTGCTCGCCGATGTTCTGGTCGTTCGCCAGGGTGTCGCCGACGGAGATCTTGGAGATGTCCTGGCCCTTGATCAAAAGGTCGGCCTTGCAGATGGCGTAGGATTCGTCATTGATTTCCTGGCCATAGGCCACCAGTGAGGCGCTTGGATTGTGCTCGTGCAGGTGTTCCTGGGCGACGGTGAGCATGCCGCCGGTTCCGGCCGTGGGATCGTAGATGCTGCGGACGACCCCGGGTTTGGTGAGGACTTCGTCGTCGTAGTTCAGAAGCAGCTTGACCATCAGCTGGATGACCTCACGCGGGGTGAAGTGCTCGCCGGCTGTTTCGTTGGATGCTTCTGCGAAGCGGCGGATGAGCTCTTCGAACATGAGGCCCATCTCGATGTTGCTGATGGTGTTCGGGTGCAGGTCGATTGTGTCGAAGGCTTTGGTTACGTGGTAGAGCAGGTCCGCGGCGTCCAGCTTTTCGAGCGTTTTGTAGAACTCGAAGCGTTCGAATATGTCGCGAGTGTTCTCCGAGAATCCCTGGATGTAGTTCTCGATGTTGGCCTTGATGTTGCTGGGGTCATTCAGCAGGCGGTCAAAATTGAAGGGCGACGTGTTGAAGAAGCTGTATCCGGAGATCTTCTGCAGGAAGGTGTCCAGTGGAATGTTCAGGTCCTTCTTAGCCTCCTGCTCGGCGAGGACCGCTTCCTTGGTCTCCTCTAGGACGCAGTCGAGGCGGCGCAGGATGGTGAAGGGCAGGATCACCGATCCGTATTGTGCGGGTTTGTAGGTGCCCCGCAGAATGTTTGCGATGCTCCACACCAGGTTGGCGTTGTTGTTGCCGGCCACTGCTACCACTTTCTGTGCTGACGGCAGTGGGCTGGTTGCGTGACTGGTCATCGCGGGCCGCCTGCCGTGCAGCAATTATTGATGTCGCACGTACAGGCTAATTGTACGGGCGGGGAAGCTAGGCCATTTTCGACGGCCGAAAGAGGTGGCTATGGATTCTCAGAGCCGCTACCCCCTCCGTTACCACCCTCCTCACCTGCTCTTCACCCCCAACCCGGATCACCACCAACTTCCTCTAATGAGATCTGGACGCTGGCTAACGAAGCCGGGTAAACCGGAGGGCATGGGACAGATCCTCATCCGGCATCCGGACGAGGCCTGGCACGAGCCGGACCTCGCCGGCTACGCCGCTGGAGCCGAACTGCAGCACTTCCTCGCCGAACACCCGGAGTTGACATAGCGGCATGAACTCAACCCTGTCGTACTGTCATCGTGAGCCCAAGGACCGGATAGTCTTTGGAAACGATTTCGTACACTTTGGGGGAATAATGCGAAAGCAGCATGTTTTGGGATTGTTTATTCTTGGTTCAATTGCTCTAGCCGGTTGCTCTTCCGAGGGCGGGCTATCCTCTGAGAATCAACCGAAGCCTTCCACCGCAACTGTAATCAGTCCGCAGGCATCGCCGGCAGCTGTGGAATCGGTTGAAGTGCCGCCCGAACCGGTAGGGGCACTGGTCGTTGCTGAGCGACTTCAGGCTGCTATCCCTTCGGTCTCTTCGGTTACGGAAGTGACCGAAAACAATGACTCAAACAACCTGATCGGGCGTCCCGGGCAGTACCTGACGGCAGCATGGGTTGCAGATGCTTCGGCTGACCCCACGCAGACGGGTATTGACGGAGGAGCTGTGGTCGAGGTTTTTGCAAATGCTGAAGATGCTCAAAGCCGATCGACTTATATTCAGGACACGCTGCGCAGCATGGGGCCGGCCTTCGGGACTGAGTACCACTACTTCGATGGAAGTATCCTTCTCCGAGTCTCGGGAGTAATAGTGCCAAGTCAAGCTGCGCTTTATGAGCAGGCGTTCGTGGGTTAGCTGCAGCTCCCAGAGTCGTCGGGAAAGTGGCTGTTGAGGAAGGGCCTTATGGAGCCCGGCTAGGCTTCCTGAACCCTTAAAGCGCGACACAGGAGAAATCACTTTGTTCCAGCCGTGCTGACTCTAATAGCGCACAAAAAGGTCGCGGTCCTGGTCAATCTTGGAGATCCGCGAGGTGCTCGCGCAGGCCCGGGTACGCGCTGTTCTCAGCGAGCACCTTCTCGAAGTCTTTCCTGGCCATCGAACGCTTCCCTTCGCGGAGATAGGTCAGCCCCCGCTCAATGAGGGTGCGATGCCGCAGATCCGCCGGCCGGGATCGAATCCGCAGTGCTTCTTTGAATGACGCACGGGCAGCCTCGAAATAGCCCTGCTCACGGAACGCGATGCCGCGCTGGGTCAGCAGGAAAGTCACCGCCTCGTCCTCGTTGGTGAGTCCCTCAGTGAGGTCGACGACGTCATTCCACCGTTCCTGCTGCGTGTACAGCTCTGCCAGAGAGACAGCGGTAACGGTGCTCGGTTCGAGTTGTTCGACGACGTCGACGGCGGCCGGGATGTCGCCGGTTTCCTGGTAGAGCTCGGCCAGCAGCAGGCCGATGAGATTCCGGTCCGGGGGCAGCTGGACGGTGATGCCGTCGGCGATGGGCAGGGTGAACGAGGCATCCGGCAGATATTTTCGGATGAAGTCATCCGTGGCCGGATCATACCCGATACCGAATAGCCAGGTCAGCAGCTCGAGACCACGCTGCGTATCGTCAGCGGGAAGCGAAACCAGGGTTGCCTCCAGAAGGGAGGCCAAAGGACGGGCAGGCGGGTGGTCGGCACCGATGCGGGCCAAAGACGCGTAGTCGGGTTTTCCCAGGATGGCCTTATGGAGTTCCTTTTCCCACTTGGGTGCGAAGAGGCCGGGAGTTGGGGCCTTAGGAACCGGAACCGCTTGAGGAGCAGCACCCGGTTTAGGATTCGAACCCCGTTTGGCGGCCGCTCCGGGTTGGCGACGACGTCGAGTGTGGCCGGATGACAGGGTTTCCGTGTGATAAATGCCGGTACCGGGGATGCCCACGGTGCGTGTCACACGGCCTGAAGAGTTTGCTGAGATCCTGGCTCCTTTGACGCCAGCGCTGACGCCGATGCTTTTAGGGGTGACCGTCATCCTGATGCCTGGTGCGATCTTGAACGATTTTCGTGCCCTGAACCCCATCTGAGCTCCCACTATTACGCGTCGTTTTCACCGTGCAGCGCTGCTCATTTTTTAGTATAGGTAGCTGCAGAGACTGCGTCGGTGGCTGATGGTCATTGGCGATACCGAAGCCCGCACTTATCTGGCGCGCTGGCTCTGGATTCGGACCCCGCCCCACCATCTGCAAGGATAGTAGTAAGGCTACTGATAAAGGAGATCCCATGCAGAACGAAATGCAGGAACATCCCGCTGACGAGAACGCCCCGTCGACCGGGCGGACCAGCCCGGTGATGAACATTCCGGCGGCAGACATCGTCGACGCCGGAGCATCCGCAGCCAGGCCTCGGGACGTGGACCCCGCCGAGGTCGCCATCCTGGCCGAGGCCGAAGACCCGGGAACCCCCGGCCTGCGGCTGCAGGAACTGGCCACCGACGAGCCGAAGGCCCGCCCCGCCGTCGCCGCCAATCCGGCCGCCGGACCCGAACTGCTCAAATGGCTCGGCGCGCTCGACGATCCGGCCGTGAACGAGGCGCTCCGCCGCCGCGAACAGGCCCAGCAGGCAGACCGCGGACACTAATTTCTAAACTGGTGGAGGGACGGACAAGCCAGTCCGCCCCTCCACATCTTTGAATGCACGCCCCAATACCGATGAAGTGACGAACGAGATTCCGGCAGCCTGCAAAGAAGCAGCCCGTACATCCAAGGAGAATCCCATGCTTTCCCCAACCTCCGCTCCCACTGCCCTCTCTTACGGGGTGCACTCGGAGGTCGGCAAACTGCGCAAGGTTCTCGTCTGCTCGCCGGGCTTGGCCCACGAACGGCTCACCCCCAGCAACCGGGCAGACCTGCTGTTCGACGACGTGATGTGGGTGGAAAACGCCCAGCGCGACCACGCGGACTTCGTCACCAAGATGCAAAACCACGGCGTGGACGTGGTGGAACTCCACGACCTGCTCGGACAGACGATGGACATGTCCGAGGCGCGGGCCTGGCTGCTGGACCGGAAGATCATCGCCAACCGGGTCGGACTGGGACTGGTCTCCGGCACCCGGGCCTTCCTGGATTCGCTGACCGGCGCGGAACTGGCGCGCTACCTCATCGGCGGGCTGGCGACGTCGGACCTTCCCGCCGACTACCGCACGGATTACATCGCCCTGGCCCGGGAATCATCAGGCCGGCCCGAGTACCTGCTGCCGCCGCTGCCCAACACCCTCTACACCCGGGACACCACCTGCTGGATCGGCGGCGGACTGACGTTGAACCCGCTGTACTGGCCGGCACGCCACGACGAGACCCTGCTGATGCAGGCGATCTACCAGTTCCATCCGGAGTACGCCGGATCCGCCGCTTGGTGGGGCGACGCGGAACAGGACTGGGGCCAGGCCTCCCTGGAGGGCGGCGACGTGATGCCGGTGGGCAACGGCACCGTGCTGATCGGCATGAGTGAGCGCACCTCCCGCCAGGCCATCACCCAGCTCGCGCAGAAGCTGTTCGCCGCGGAAAGCGCCGAGCGGATCGTCGTTGCCGGCATGCCCAAGCTGCGCGCCGCAATGCACCTGGACACCGTGTTCACCTTCGCCGACCGGGACCTGGCCACCATCCACCCGGCCATCGTGGACGGCATCCACGCCTTCACCCTCCACCCCTCGGACAAAAGCCCCGGCCTGGTGGTGCAGGACCATCGCGACCGCCGTTTCGTCGACGTCGTGGCGGACTCCCTGGGCTTCAAACAGCTGCGCGTGGTGGAGACGGCCGGCGACTATTCCGCCTCGGAGCGGCAGCAGTGGGACAGCGCGAACAACGCCGTCGCGCTGGAACCCGGCGTGGTGCTCACCTACGACCGCAACACCCAGACCAACGCCGCGCTGCGCAACGCCGGCGTCGAGGTGATTCCCATTGTGGGCGCCGAACTCGGCCGGGGCCGCGGCGGCGGGCACTGCATGACCTGCCCGATCATCCGGGATGGTATCGACTAACGACGACGGCGTGCCGGATGCGGCGGCTGGCATTTGACCGTCGAGGCGGTGGCCGCTGATTCGGACCCCGCAGTCTCCTTCTGAGAAGATAATGGTGAGCTGCTGACGGAGGATCCCCCGCAGGAAGCGATCCGCCCTCCTGTTGTCTAACCGGTGTTGCCTCAGCGGCCGCCACCCCCGATTGGAAAGAAACTATGTCTAATCCGCCTGCTTCAGGGGAGAAGGCCCTAGCGGCCAAACTCTCCCTGCTGACCCTCACCACTGTGGTGGTCGGGTCCATGGTCGGGGCCGGGGTGTTTTCCCTGCCCCAGCGCTTCGCCGAGGAAACCGGGGTGTGGGGTGCGCTGGTCGCCTGGCTGATTGCGGGTTCGGGCATGCTGATGCTGGCCTTCGTCTTCCAGCGGCTGTCCATGCGCAAGCCGGCGCTTGATGCGGGGATCTTCTCCTACGCCAAGGCCGGCTTCGGAAATTACGTGGGGTTCTTCTCCGCAGCGGGTTACTGGGCCAGCGCCTGCGTGGGAAACGTCACCTACTGGGTGCTCACCATGTCCACGCTGGGAGCCCTGTTTCCGCAGTTGGGCGCAGGGGACACCCTCCTCGCCGTCGTGCTGTCCTCAGCCGGGCTGTGGGGATTCTTCTTCCTGATCAGGCGCGGCATCAAAGAAGCCACGGCCATTAACCGGATAGTCACGATCGCCAAGGTTGTTCCCATCCTGGTCTTCGTGCTGTTTGCTGTCTTCCTGTTCGACCCCGCTGTCTTCGCGGGAAACCTTACCGGGGCGGACTATACGGGGCCGCTGTTCGAGCAGGTCAGCAACACGATGCTGGTGACGGTGTTCGTTTTCCTCGGTGTTGAAGGTGCCAGCGTGTATTCGCGCCATGCCCGACGGCGGGAGGACGTTGGCCGGGCCACTATCCTCGGCTTTCTGAGCGTCTTTGCCATCTTTGCCTCGGTCACGATCGTTTCCTACGGGGTCCTGCCGATGGAACAGCTCGCCGAGCTGCGCCAACCATCCATGGCGGGTGTCCTGGAATCGGGAGTGGGGACCTGGGGGTTGGTGTTCGTCAGCGCAGGCCTGATCATTTCGGTGATGGGTGCCTATCTGGCCTGGAGCCTGATGGCAGCGGAGGTCCTGTACGTGGCGGCTACGGAGAAGGACATGCCGCGGTTCCTGTCCCGGGTCAGCGATGACGATGTCCCGGTCAACGCCCTGCTGCTGAGCACCCTGCTCAGCCAGCTGGTAATGGTCATCACCTACTTCTCCGAGGACGCCTTCGACTTCGCACTGGACATGACCGCAGTCCTGACGTTGTTTTCCCTCCTTTTCGCAGCCCTCTACGCCCTCAAGCTCGGCTGGAGCGGGGAAACGTATGAAGGAGCCCCGAGCCGCATCCGGCGGGGCGACCTGACCATTGCCGCCATTGCCACCATTTATTCAGTGTTCCTGGTCTATGCCGCCGGGCTGCCTCTGGTGCTGCTTTCGATGATCTTCTACGCCCCCGCCACCGTCCTGTTTGTGATCGCGCGCCGTGAACAAGGGCAGCGCGTCTTCCGGGGAGGGGAGCTGTTCCTTTTCCTCATTACATTGGCAGGAGCCGTTGCAGGTGTGCTCGCCCTGACTCGGGGCTGGATAGCGCTCTGAGCAGACGGCATGCCGCGTCCTGCGGTATGCACCCGGAGGTGGGCAAGCTGCGCAAGGTTCTGGTCTGTGCCCCGGGCCTGACCCACGAACGGCTCACGCCGACCAACCGTGAAGACCTGCTGTTCGACGACGTCATGTGGGTGGATCGCCCAGCGCGACCACGCGGACTTCGTCGCCACGATGACCAGCCGCGGCGTCGACGTCGTCGAACTTTACGACCTGCTGGGCCCGACCCGGGTACCTGCTGCCGCCGCTATGAATCTTCTACTGGCCGGCCCGGCACGACGTAATCCTGCTGATGCAGGCCATCCATCTGTTCCATCCGGACTCCGAACGCCAGCAGTGGGACACCGCGAACAACGCCGTCGCGCTGGAGCCCGGCGTGGTGTTCACCTATGACCGCAACACCCAGACCAATGCGGCGCTGCGGAACGCCGGCGTCGAGGTCATCCCGATTGTCGGGGCCGAGCTCGGCCGCGGCCGCGGCGGCGGGCACTGCATGACTTGCCCGATCATCCGGGATGGCATCGAGTGATCTGGCCGTGAAGGTTGCGCTGCCGATGGTCACGTACGATGCTCTGGAATCGCCGGCCATCCTCAGCCTGTGATCCTCCCAACAGAGCCCTTCAGCGACCTGATGATCCGCCCTAGTATGGAATTGTGCGACGCGAAACGGTCGCGCTCGTTATCGGCGCTGTCCTCGTTGCTGGCGGGGTGGGGATTGACGGATGAATCAGAAAGCGCCCCACGTACCGGAATCGACGAGGTTGCGCAAACGCCCGAGCCAACCGCAACAGCGCCCGCTACGGAGACGACGAAACGGAACCCATCCCTGCGGAGGGGGGGCCGCAACGCCCAGCACCCTTGGCCCCGGATCTATCCGGACTCTTACAGGGTTTCGATGCGTTGCCGGCTGCCCGGAGGCGATGAAGAGATAGGAATCTGGGCGCGGTTAGGACCCTCGGTAGAGGGCCGATTATCTCCGTCGACGAACATGCAGGAGCGGTGACTCACTGTCCGGATGGCGAAAAGTCCTCTTACAAGATCAACGCCGTATACCGACGGCGGAGAGGCTTACGTCAGTCCTCGAAAGGGAGTAAGCCAAGTGGCACTAAACAAGAAGAAGGTAATCATCACCATTGCAGCTCTGGCCGTCATTGGCGGCGTTGGCAACGCAATGGACACCACCGAAGAGGCGCCCGCTCCCGTGACGGCGGTACCGTCACCCGCTGCCACCACGGAAGCCCATGCCCCTGCAACTGAATCCTCCGCCCCCGCGGAAGAGGACCCCACGCAGGCCCCCGCCCCCGTGGAGCAGGCCCCCGTCAACGCGGAAGAGGCCCCCGCCCCCGCGGAAGAGGCCGCCGTGCAGGTCGCCGACGATGCGGACCCCGCCGATATCGAAACCATTCTGAGCGGCTTCCCCGACGACGGCGAAGGTTACGTCGTGCTCGACTCTGCAGCCGCTGATCACGCCGAAGGCACCGTCGTTGGCCTGGAAGTCGAATCCCCGTTCGGCACCACCGAACGCGGTGTTTGGATGCTCCTCAGCAACGGCAGCGTACAGGCGGCAAACGAGGACACCACGGAGGATACCTCCGCAGCGTGGCCCGTCCGCAAGGACGCCCGCTACGCCCTGGACGATGAGGTTATCTCCGTCGATATCGCCATCGGAGTGAACTAGAATGCAGACCATCACCACGACCGAATCCCGAGGCCGAGTAACGCTGGCACGGGTCGCCTACTACATTTTCGTAATGTGGTGGCTCGCCATTTACGCCGCCATGATTGACCTGGCCATCGCAGGCGGGAGGCTTCTCTGGGACTGGCTGAATGACCGGCCCGTCGCCGTCACCGGCCCAGTTTTCCGGCTGACGCGTCACCTCGTTATTTCCCCGCGCCGCAGGAAGCAGTACATCAGAACCACGACTACCTACGTCTAGGACATCCCGCGCCTAGGGCCATACCTCCCGAGCTGCCGATTCGTCGTCGGCAAGCCGCGGAAACTGATCCTGCCGTAGGCGCGGGCCCTCCCAGTAGAATCGACGGATGCCCGAAACCCTGCAGCCTCCCGTATCGCGCTGAAGCGGCGGGGCAGGGGGACCGACCATCACGTGGGCGTACGGACTCAGCGCGCTCCGATCCTGGCCGCGTCCGCAGTGTCGTTAGGCATCGGCGCGCTGCTCCTGGTGCTGCTGGACGCCCGGCCGCAATGTTCGGAGAAATCGGCGGCGTCTTCATCGGCATGATGCTGTGCCTCGCGGCGAACCTGGTGTGGAAGCTCTCGGTGCATTCCGCCGTCGCCGCCTATGTGGGTCTGGCCCTGCTGGCGCCGTTCCGGCGGTCGGCGTGGCCCTTGCTCTGCTGCTGGCCTCGGCTACGGGCTGGTCGCGGGTGAAGCTTGGCGACCACACCCCCACACAGGTCCTGGCGGGACACATCGCCGGGTGTCTGACCTTTGCCGCTGCCCTGCTGCTGCCCTGATCCGCAGTCCGGAAAGCGTTTCTTGCAACCATAAGTCATGTTACAAACCCTTAACGATTTCCGCCCCTGCAATTTGCTTTTAATAGGCCGCTCCAATTAACAGAAGTTTGAGCGAAATACAAACCCGCCGAATCCGGATGCCCTGACACCCGAAGCCACGCGGGGCACCGTGACGCTTGTCATAATGTGGACGAATGACTCAGACGACATCCACAAGAGTTCGGGCCGGCACGGTCATCACCATGATGGGGGCAATCCTTGCCTACCTGATCGGCTCCGGTTTCGCCACAGGCCAGGAGGCACTGCAGTACTTCGCGTCCTTCGGTGCGGTCGGTGCAGCCGGTGCCCTGGTGATTAGTTTTTGCCTTTATTCCTACATCACGGCGGTGGTTCTCCGCGATGGCCACAACCTCCGGTTGAAATCCGGAAATGCGATTTTCGAATATTACTGCGGAAAGTACATCGGCAAATTCTTCGGCATTTTTACGCCCTTGTTCTTCTTCTGCCTGTTCGGGGTCATGCTCTCCGGAGCCGGTGCTGCCCTCAACGAGCACTTGGGCTGGAACAGCCAGGTGGGAATCCTTGCAATGGCAGTTGCAGTGCTGCTGACCGTGATGATGGGGCTTGATGGCCTGGTGGGCATTGTGTCCAAACTCGGTCCCGTCATCGTCGTCCTGTGCCTCGTCGTCGGCATCATCGGTATCGTCAGGAGCCCGCAGGGCATCGCGGCATCAGCGGATACCCTCCCCACCATCGACGTTCTGCAGGCGGCCCCGAACTGGGCCGTGTCGGGATTCAACTACCCGGGACTGGGGATCCTGATGCTGGTCCCGTTCCTTGCAAGCCTGAGCGCACGAGTCCGCAATGACAGGGAAGCCGTCACCGCCGGACTGGCCGGCGCCATGACGTTTGTGGCGGCGGTTGCCGTGGTGGCTTTCGGGCTGCTTGCGAACATCGGCGATGTCTATGACAAGCAGATCCCCATGCTGTGGATTGCCAACCAGATTTTTTCCGGCGCGGGCAGCATCTTCTCTGTGGTCCTCTTCGCAGGCATTTACACCACCGCCGTTCCGCTGCTGTGGACGGCGATCAACCGGATCGAGACAAACGACAGGAGCAACCGGGCAAAGCTGTTCGCCCTCATTGCCACGGTGCTTGCGGTGCTGTTGGCGCAGATGCCGTTCGCGGAACTCGTCAACGTCCTGTACCCGGTTGCCGGTTACCTGGCACTGTTTCTGGTGGGGTGCATTGTCATTCGGCAGATCCGAAACATTCGGGCCCGGAAGCAGGGGACTGACGTCTACGCTGTTGGGTTCGAGCAGCTACCTGACTCGGCGTAAGACTAGCGGCCGAGGCGGAAAAAGGCCTTACCGGTTGTTGACCCAGACGCCGCGTCCCTCGGGCTCTTCATAGTCCGGCGCTGTGGGGCTGGGCGTGTAAAGCACTAAGTAATCTCCCGCTTCCGGTGAGTCGTGCGTGAAACACACGTCGCCGCTGGCGGTGCCTCCCGAGGCGATTTTTCCGGTTCGCAGCAAACTGTCGCTGCCGTAATGGCTGCTGTAGTCAATCACTCCCGTGGGCGTCTGGAGATTCCAGTCGAAAGAGTCGAATTCGGCCGTGGCGCCTGAATTATTCTCCATTGTGACGCTTGCACAAAGGGTCGGGTAAGAGCCGGGAGAGGAGTCGCCCTCACTCAGCGCGGTGGCGGTGATTGTCACGCCGTCCAGCTCCAGGGACTCACCGCCCTGCGCCACCACATCGCTGGCTTCCGCGCCGGGATAGGCCGGCGATGCCTGGGGGTCCGGCTTCGACTCTTCCGACGCTTCCTGCCGCGCTGAACTGCCCTCTGCAGGATCGGAAACGGAATCCGCTCCAGCATCACCATTGGTGAGCAGGAAAACGATGGTGAGAACAAGGACCGCCTCAACGATGAGGCGCAGATATTTAAGCCACGCCCGGCCGGCCTTTTTCACCGGTTCACCCCGCTTGTAAGGGTCAAAGTTGGCTTCAGGCGTTTTCATGTGATCCAACGTGGACATCGTGTTCCCGCTTTAGTCTCTGGCCGTAAGTTTTTGGGGCATTTACCCCGCGGGAATATACCGTAGTTTTCGTTGTCTGACGATTTTTCGGCCCACGCACGATGCCGGCAACCCGCGGCTCCGGCGCCAGGCGCGCGTTGGCCGATCCGGGAGCCGCGACACTCCGCGTCACATTTTTCTCAACTGCCCCACGTATGGTTAGGCATCCCTTACTCTTAGGGAGTTAGGCGACCCTAAAACCAGTGCGATGCCCCCGGCGCGCTTCGGTGATCCGCCGGGTTGCTCCCCACTTTGACGAAGGAATACCACCTTGCGCCTTACACGAATCACCGCCGTTTGTGCAGCAGCGTTGCTCACCACCGGCCTGGCAGCCTGCTCCTCCACGGAGGCCAGCGGCGACGAAGCCACTGCCGCCGCCTTTGCACCGATCACCATCGAGCATGCCCTGGGCACCACCACCATCGAAACCAAGCCCGAGCGCGTGGCCACGGTCAACTGGGCCAACCACGAAGTGCCGCTGGCCCTGGGCATCGTCCCGGTGGGCATGGCAGCCGCGAACTTCGGCGACGACGACGGCGACGGCATCCTGCCGTGGGTCGAGGAGAAGCTTGAGGAACTCGGCGGCGAAGCGCCGGTGCTCTTCGACGAGAACGACGGCATCGACTTCGAAGCCGTTGCCGAAACGAAGCCCGACGTCATCCTCGCCGCTTATTCCGGCCTGACCCAGGAGGACTACGACACCCTGAGCGAAATCGCTCCCGTTGTCGCCTATCCGGAAACCGCGTGGGGCACGTCCTGGCGCGAAATGATCGAGATGAACGCCGAAGGCCTCGGCATGGAGCAGGAAGCCAAGGACCTGATCGCCGGCCTCGAAACCGAAATGTCCGACGCCGCCGCCAAGTACCCGGCGCTCGAGGGCAAGAACGCCATGTTCCTGACCCACGTTGACCCCACCGACCTCAGCGAGGTCAGCTTCTACACCACGCACGACACCCGCACCATGTTCTTCGAGGACCTGGGCATGGACGTGGCCGACAGCGTCAAGACCGCCTCCGACGCCACCGACAAGTTCTCCCTGACGCAGAGCGCCGAGCAGGCCGACGCGTTCAGCGACGTCGACATCATCGTCACCTACGGCGGCGAAGAACTCGTCACCGCGCTGGAAGGCGATCCGCTGCTCTCGCAGATGCCTGCCGTCGCCAAAGGCGCCATCGTCAGCCTGCCGGGCGACAAGCCGCTGGGCACCGCCGCGAACCCGACACCGCTGGCCATCTCCTGGGTCCTGGACGACTACCTGTCCCTGATCTCCGACGCAGCCACCAAAGCGAAGTGACACAGCACCACCCAGTGACACCGAATAATCCAGTGACACCGCATCACACCGCAGCCCCGGCACCCGCCGGGGCTTCGGCCGAAGAAGCCCCGGGAACCGCCGCAGTGGACGACACCACTGCAAGGCGGCGCCCGGGGCGTCTTCGTGCGCTCTGGCTCCTGATTTCCCTGGCCGTGCTCGCCGCCCTGATGCTGGCCTCGGTCACCGTCGGAGCGCGCGACGTCGGCTGGAACGACATTCTGGCCGCCCTGGGCGGCTCCGCCGAGGGCTTTGACGAGGCAGCGGTCGCCAAGCGGATTCCGCGCACCCTGCTCGCCGTCGTCGCCGGTGCCGCACTGGGCATCTCCGGCGCCGTGATGCAGGGCGTGACCCGCAATCCGCTGGCCGACCCCGGCATCCTCGGCATCAACATGGGAGCCTCGCTCGCCATCGTCGCGGGCATGGCGTTCTTCGGCCTGGCCGCCGGCTCCAGCTATATCTGGCTTGCCATTGCCGGCGCCGCACTCACCGCCGGCTTCGTCTACACCGTCGGCTCGCTGGGCCGCGGCGCGGCGACCCCGCTGAAGCTCGCGCTGGCCGGCGCCGCCACCTCCGCCGCGCTGGCGTCCTTCGTCAGCGCCATCGTGCTGCCGCGCAACGACCTGGCCGGGGGAGTGCGCTCCTGGCAGATCGGCGGCGTGGGCGGCGGCTCGTACGAAAGCATCGGGCAGATCCTGCCCTTCCTGCTGGTCGGCTTCGGCATCTGCCTGCTCTCCGCCCGCGGCCTGAACTCGCTGGCCCTCGGCGACGAACTCGCCGCCGGACTGGGCGAACGCGTGGCCCTGGCCCGCGGCTCCGCCTCGCTCGGCGCCGTCATCCTCTGCGGCGCGTCCACCGCCGTCACCGGACCCATCGCCTTCGTCGGCCTGGTGGTGCCGCATGCCTGCCGCCTGCTGGTCGGCGTCGACCACCGCTGGCTCCTGCCCTTTTCCGCCGTCGCCGGCGCCGCCCTGGTGACCGCCGCCGATGTCCTCGGCCGGATCATCGCCCGGCCGGCGGAGATCGACGTCGGCATCATCACCGCGCTGATCGGCGCCCCATTCTTCATCTACATCGTCCGCCGACAGAAGGTGCGTGCCCTGTGAGCACTGGACTGTCCTCCACAGCATCCGTTGGAAAGAAGACGACGACGGCGGCCGGCGCCGGCGCCGAAACCACCCGCGCCGCCGTCGCCCGCGTCCGCCATGGCGCCACCCGCCGCTACCGGCTGGTGGTGACCCTGCTGGCCGTGGGCATCGTGGCCGTCTTCGCGCTGAGCCTGATGGCCGGGCGCACCTTCTACGCCCCGGCGGACGTAATCAACGTGATCCTCGGGCACGACGTGCCCGGCGCCTCCTTCGCCGTCGGCCGGCTGCGGCTGCCGCGCGCGGTGCTCGCCGTGCTGACCGGCGCCTGCTTCGGCCTGGCCGGCGTCGCGTTCCAGACCATGCTGCGCAATCCGCTGGCCAGCCCGGACATCATCGGCATCAGCTCCGGCGCCGGCGCGGGCGCTGCGTTCGCCATTGTCGGGCTGGGGCTGGGCGGCGCCGCGGTGTCCACGTTCGCCATCGTCTCCGGGCTGGTGGTGGCGCTGGCCGTCTACGCGCTGTCCTATAAGAGGGGAGTGGCCGACACCCGGCTGATCCTGGTGGGCATCGGCATCGCCGCGATGCTGGACTCGGTCACCGCGTATGTGCTGAACCAGGCGCCGGAATGGGAGCTGCAGGAGGCGATGCGCTGGCTGACCGGCAGCCTCAACGGTGCGTCCTGGAACCAGGTGCTGCCGGTGCTCGCCGCGATGCTGGTGCTGACGCCGGTGCTGCTGGGCCAGTCGAAGAACCTGGCCGTGACCCGGCTGGGCGACGACGCCGCGTCAGCGCTCGGCGTGCGCGTGGGGCTGACCCGGATTGTGGTGATCGTGGCCGCCGTCGGACTCATTTCCTTCGCCACCGCGGCCGCCGGACCGATTGCCTTTGTCGCGTTCCTCTCCGGTCCGATCGCCGCCCGCCTGGTCGGCCCCGGCCCGTCGCTGCTGGTGCCGGCCGGACTGGTGGGCGCGCTGCTGGTGCTCGTCGCCGACTTCTGCGGCCAGTACGCGTTCGGGTCCCGGATGCCGGTGGGTATCATCACCGGCGTGCTCGGCGCCCCGTTCCTCGTTTACCTCATTGTCCGCGTCAACCGCGCAGGAGCCTCGCTGTGACCGCCTCCCATTCCCTGAACATCGAAAACCTCACGCTGGGCTACGGCGACCGCACGGTCATCGACTCCCTGGACCTGGTGGTGCCGGCGGGCAAGGTCACCGCGATCATCGGCGCCAACGCCTGCGGCAAGTCCACGCTGCTGCGCTCGATGTCGCGGCTGCTCGCTCCGCGCGCCGGACACGTGCTGCTCGACGGCAAGGCGGTGCACTCGATTCCCGCCAAGCAGCTGGCCCGCACGCTCGGGCTGCTGCCGCAGTCACCGATCGCGCCCGAAGGCATCACGGTCGCCGACCTGGTGGGCCGCGGCCGGCATCCGCACCAGGGCATCTTCTCGCGCTGGAGCACCGACGACGACGCCGCCGTCGCCGCAGCGCTCGACGCCACCGCCACCGCCGAGCTGGCGGACCGGGCCGTGGACGAACTCTCCGGCGGGCAGCGGCAGCGGGTCTGGATCGCCATGGCACTGGCGCAGCAGACCGACCTGCTGCTGCTGGACGAGCCGACCACCTTCCTGGACGTCAGCCACCAGATCGAGGTGCTGGACCTGCTCACCGACCTGAACCGCTCCCGCGGCACCACCATCGTCATGGTGCTGCACGACCTGAACCTGGCCGCCCGGTACGCGGATTATCTGGTGGCCGTCGCCGACGGGAAGCTGCACGCCGCCGGCCGTCCGGAGGACGTGCTGACCGAGGAGACCGTGCGGACCGTGTTCGGGATGGAGAACATGGTGATCACGGATCCCTCCTCCGGCAAGCCGCTGATGCTGCCGCTGGGCCGGCACCATGTGCTCACCGAATCTGCATCCGCGGAGGCAGCTGCATCCGCGGAGCCTGCGCGCCGCTAGCCTGCATCCGCGGAGCCTGCGCGCCGCTAGGATCGCAGGGACGCCGCAGCCCCAGCCGGCCTCTCGCAAAGGAGCGTACGTATGTCCGTGTCAGGTGTTTCCACCCTTGCCGAATCCAGTGCCCTCGCGGAAGCCGCGCTGAACAGGGCACGGCAGCTCGGCGTCAACATAAGCGTCAGCATTGCCGACTCCTCCGGACATGAGCTCCTGACCGTCCGGGGGGATGGCGCCTCGTGGTTTACGCCCGGAGTGGCCCGCGCCAAGGCCCGGACGGCTGCGGCCATGAAGAAAGACACCGCCGCCCTCGCTGACCTGGATTCACGGTTCCCCGGCCTGATTCCGCTGATTGCCGAACAGCTTTCGTTTCAGCCCACCGTTTTGCCGGGCGGCGTGATCGACCCGGCCGCCGAGCCGCTGTGGGCAGTGGGCGTCAGCGGGGCACTGCCGGAGCAGGACGAGGAATGCGCACAGGCTGCTCTGGCCGCGCTGGTCCGGTAACGGCGGGTAACGGCAGGGGAGCCAGACGGCGGCCCAGTAGAATCGTCTGATGCCGAAAACCACGCAGATCCCTGCACCCAGCACGCCCAGCACGTCCGCCGCGGCCTCCGCGGCGTCGACCCGGCTGGCGCGCATCGTCACCGAAACCTCCGCCCCGGCCGTCCTGGTGGGCATCCTCCTGCTGCTGCAGCCGCTGCTCAGCCCCGGAGTTATCTGGGGGCAGGGCATCGTGGCAGCGCTCTTTACCGTGGGACTGCCCTTTGCCGGAATCCTGTGGCTGAAGCGGCGGGGATCCGTCACCGACCACCATGTGGGGGTGCGGACCCAGCGGGCTCCGATCCTGGCCGCCTCGGCGGTGTCGCTGGGCATAGGTGCACTGATCCTGCTTCTCCTGGACGCACCGGCTGCCCTCTTCGGCGAAATTGGCGGGGTGTTCATTGGCATGATGCTGTGCCTGGCGGCGAATCTGGTCTGGAAGCTGTCGGTGCATTCAGCGGTGGCCGCCTACGTCGGGCTGTCCCTGTTGGCGCCGATACCCGCGTTCGGCGCGGCCCTGGTCCTGCTGCTGGCATCGGTGACGGGATGGTCCCGGGTCAAGCTCGGGGACCACACACCCACCCAGGTCCTGGCCGGGCACGCGGCCGGATGCCTGGCCTTCGCCGCCGCGATGCTGCTGCCGTGATGCGAGTGAAGACCGTGATGCGAGTTAAGACAACGGAGAGCAGGCCTGGCACACGGTTGCCGGCGTCGGGCTGGGTCTCCCGGCTCCTGCCGCCGGCCCTGGTGCTGGCCGCCGTGGTGGTAACCGCCGGGATCACCGCCGGGCTGGGTCCGGCGGGGGTGACCGTCCTGCTGGCGGGCATCGTCGGGGTTCCGGGGCTGGTCTACAAGGGAACCAAGCCGCTGTTCCGGCGCCGCGGCCTTCCCGACAGCCTGCGGGTCAGTATCGTGGCTGTCCTGATGCTTGTCGGCGTCGTTGTCAGTTACCTGCTTCCCGTGGCGCCGCCGGTTCCGGAGACCGTGGCAGCGTTTCTGATCGGCAACGTGGGGCTGGTGTTCTTCCGCCGCTGGCTCGACGTTTCGGCCCATGTGTCGGTGCTGACGTTCGCCGTGCTGTGGGTGGTGGAACTGTTCGGGGGCGCCTGTGGATGGCTGCTGGTCCTGCCGCCGCTGATGATGCTCAGCCGGGTGACCCTTCGCCAACACACCTGGTGGGAGGCCGTGTCCGGCGCAGCACTCGGGCTGGTTACCTTCTGCTGTTTTCTCGGACTTACCTGACACCGGGGACTGCCGGAACGGCAGCGACTATCTAACTGGGGCCCGGTTTGGGACGCATCGCTCTTCCGAGCGGTTTCGCTGCGCACAGGTTCCCACCGTTCGTGAACTTCTGGGGCGGGTGGGACCACAAGAGGCAACACCTGTCACAGAGGGTGGGAACGCGTGCGGCGACGCTCGACGTGCGCGTGCGCCGACGTCGTCGGTCGCGTGCCGCCGGGTCCAAGTAGCGCACCACCGCGCGTTTACAACGTAAACAAAAGCGCTAATATACGAGAGTGAATACCAAAACTTTTCCTCACCTGATGGCCCCGGGACGCATCGGTTCAATGGAAACGCACAACCGGATCGTCCTGCCCGCGATGGACATGAACGTCTCCGCGCACGGCGAGATTGAACAGCCCGAGATCGATCACTATGTGGCCCGCGCCGCCGGCGGCGCCGGGCTGATCATTACCGGTGCCTGCGCCATTGATTTCCCCTACGGCGCGGCGTCGATGAAGGAGCCGGGCCTGTCGGAAGACAAGTTCATTCCGGGCCTCAAGGCGCTCGCCGACGCGGTGCACGCGGCCGGCAGCAAGATCTGCATCCAGTCCACGCACCACGGCAAGGTAGCCCGCGTCGACACCGCCAATGACCGGCCGGTGCTGGCCCCCAACCAGCCGGACTACAAGTACGACATGTCGGCGCTGGCCGACAGCACTCCGGCCGAGCTGCGCAAGATGGGCGCCGCCACCGCCGGCAAGCAGGTTGTCTACCACGACATGACGGCCGCGGACATTTCCGCGCTGATCTCCACCTGGGCCGACGCCGCCGAACGCGTCGCCAAGGCCGACTGCGACGCGATCGAAATCCACGTTGCGCACGGCTACATCCTTGGGGTGTTCCTGAACCAGCGCGACAACAAGCGCACCGACGAGTACGGCGGCCCGCTGACCAACCGCGCCCGGCTGGCGTGCGACGTCATCCGCGCCGTGCGGGAACGCGTCGGCGAGAAGCTGGCCATTCTGGTCCGGATTTCCGGCGAAGAGTACGGGCAGGAAGGCGGCCTCACCCTGGAGGAAGCCATCGAGGCCTCGAAGCTGTTTGAGCAGGCCGGCGCCGACGCCATCCACGTCACCGGATGGGGCCGCAACCCGTTCGACAACTTCACCGACGGCCCGCTGCCCAACAAGGTCGGCGCCTACCTGAAGAACGCCGCCGAGATCAAGAAGCACGTCACGGTGCCGGTCATCGCCGTCGGCCGGATGCTGCCGGAAATCGCCGAAAAGGCGCTGGCCGCGGGAGACATCGACTTCGCCGCCATGGGACGCCAGCTGCTGGCCGACCCGGAGCTGCCGAACAAGATCCGCGACGGCAACTTCGACCAGGTCCGCCCCTGCATCAACTGCTACCTGTGCGTGGCGGAAAATTTCTTCGACGACACCCCCTTCTGCGCGGTCAACCCGGCCCTCGGCAACGAGGCGCTGCTGCCGCTCAAGCCCGCCTCCTCGACCAAGCACGTGGTGGTTGTCGGTGCCGGCCCGGCCGGCCTGGAGAGCGCCCGGGTACTGACCGAACGCGGCCACCGGGTCACCGTGCTGGACAAGTCGGACCGCCTCGGCGGCACCATGTGGTTCTCCACCATGACCACCCCGGACAACGAACGCCTGCTGAAGTGGTTCAAGTCCGAGATCAAGCGCCTGCGCATCGCGGTCAAGCTCAACACTCCGGCCACCGTGGAATCCATCCGCGCACTGAACCCGGACCAGGTAATCGTCGCCACCGGTGCCGTCCGGCCCAAGCCCGACTTCCCCGGCGGCGACCTGCCGAACGTGCAGACCGGCGACACGCTGCGGGCCATGATGCTCGGCACCGCGACCGCCGAGGAGGCCGGCCCGGTGCTGAGCACCCTGGGCAAGCTCGGCCGCCTCTCCGGCGTCACCAAGAGCCCGGAATTCGTCCGCCAGTTCACCAAAGCCTGGCTGCCGATGGGCAAGGATGTGGTGGTGATCGGCGGATCCCTGGTTGGCCTGGAGCTCTCCGAGTTCCTCGCCGAGCGCGGACGCAAGGTGACGCTGCTGCACGAGACGCAGCAGCTCGGCCTGCCGCTGGCTATGCCGCGCCGCTGGACCGCGGTGCGCGACGCCAAGGCGCACGGCGTGCAGATCCACCGCAACGTTTCGGTCACCCGCATCACCGAGAAGACCGTGGAATGGACCGAGGGGGAGGGCGAGAGCCAGCAGAGCTTCTCCGCACCCGCCTCCATGGTGGTCTACGCCGACGGCACGACGGCGGCCGCACCCCTGGCGGACGAGCTGCGGGCCGCGGGCTTCGACGTCGACGTCGTCGGTGACGCCGGTGAGGTCAACTACATCCACGGCGCCATCCACTCCTCGTGGAAGGTGACCACCGAGGTCTAGGCGAGTTCCGCAGACAGAAGGGCTGGGCGCTTTCGTTCTTGTCGAACGAGGCGCCCAGCCTTCTGTCTAACTGGGGATTACCGCTCAATGCCTGCCCGGTTCCGGATTCCCGGGGCGTGCCTACAGATCGTTGATCCACGCACCCCTGTCTGAGAAGAAGGAGAAGATGGGTTCGTAAAGGACAACAAATTGTCCGGTTTGAGCAGCATCATTGTCGAAGCAGACGTCTCCGGTGGCAGTTCCTCCTGGCGCCACCTCGCCGCTGGACAACGAGTTGTCAGTTCCCAGTGCTGTCGAATTCCGAATAGTCCCCGACGGCGACTGCAGCTTCCAATCAAAGATGTTGAAATCGATAGTTTCATCTGAATTGTTCTGAAGAGTTGCCGTTGTGCACAAGGTCGGCCTCAACGTCGAATCGCCGTCAGTCAGCGGTGTAGAGGTGACGGTGACGTCGCCCAGAGCCAGGGCTTCACCTGCCAGCCCGACAGCATCGCTGTCTTCTGCTCCCGGGAAGGCAGGTGCCTCGGACGTCTGTCCCTGACCGGAAGTTGGGGTGGGAGTGGCGGTGGAGGTATCCGCAGGGGCGGGGGTTGGGGAGACCGTGGCGGGAGCGGTGGCCGGGGACAAAGGAGTGTCCACTTCCTCGTCCACTGCGTTGAACAGTGCGCTCCATAAAACAGTGGCAAGTATAGCTGCGACCAGCGCCACTGCGGAGACAACCACGGCAGCAACGGACAGGCCCTGGGCGGAACCCCTTCGGCGGACCATAACCAGCGAAGCGATGGAGAGCCCCAGACCCACCAAGGCCAAGAGCAGCGACAGGAAGTTAATGAGCGGGAGCCAAAACAGCACCAGTGCAATGATTCCCAGGATCAGGCCTGCCAGCGCGAGGCCCTTGCCATCGTTGGATTGCGGTCCTTGCGGCGGAGACGGATATCCCTGCCCATAGTCGTGAAACGGATCATTCGGCTGCGTTCCCATAATTGCCTCGCAGGGGTTCGGGCGCCGCAGGAGCAAACATCAGTCCCTGAACAGCTGTGGGGGCGGTTATCCGGTCGTTCAACAGTAGGAGCGTCCGCGGGCGCGGACAAGGTCTCGTGTTCGTCCGCCGCGTGCTGGCAGCACCTTCGCGGACCCGCACCGACGCAGGCGACCCCCGGATAGACCTGACCACCAGGTGCGTTGCGGAGGTAAAGGGTGCAGGCCGCGGCCATCCGCATCAGCACCCCGATGTTGGCAGAGAGCCGGAACGCAGATACGTGAGGGTTTCCAGGATCCGGTCACGGGCGTCCAGGACCGGGGCACGCAAGCGGGCCTCGCCGTCGGTTCGCTGGTGGGTCTTGAGCTCGCCGAGTTCCTCGCCGAGCGCGGCCGCAACGTGACGCTGCTGCACGAGACGCAGCAGCGTGAAGATCCACCGCAACGTCAAGATCACCCGCATCACGGAGACCGTCGAATGGGCCGAGTGGGAACCGCAATCCAACGACGCTAAGGCCCTCGCTCTGGCAGGCCTGATCCTGGGAATCGTTGCACTGGTGCTGTTTTGGATCCCGCTCGTTAATTACGTGTCGCTGCTCTTGGCCTTGGTCGTGGGGCTCTCCATAGCTTCACCAGCTTCACCAGCTTCGCAGGGACGGAGGCGAGCTGGCAGACGCAGTGACTACCCGTCTCAGCCCGTGCAAGCATCGCAGCGAGCGAAGCTAAACCTCCACTGAGGAAAACCCGCCGGCGGCCCGTATGGCGGGAGGTCACGGACATTGAGGTCACGAGCGGCAGCCCGACGCCGGCCGCGGGCTAGCTGCCGTAACGAACGGTTTCCCGCTGCTGCCCGGCGTCCCGGCCGTCCTAGACTGGCGTCACACCGAGCCAGAAAGCAGCCATGAAACGCCGAATTCCCCAGTACTCCGAGCTCCGCAACCTCGTGCAGTTCAAGCCCTTTGACGTCGACCGCCGGCGGGCGCGGCTGGCGAAGGCCACCAATGTGTGGGAACTGCGGGACATTGCCAAGCGGCGGATTCCCGCTGCGGCCTTCGATTATGTGGACGGCGGGTCGTTCGGCGAGCAGACGCTGCGCCGGAACCGGGCGGCGTTCGACGACGTCGAATTCGTGCCGAACGTGCTGCGCGATGTCACAAGCGTGGACCTGAGCACCAAGATCGCCGGCACCGAAGCGGCGATGCCGGTGGGCATCGCCCCCACGGGCCTGACCCGGCTGATGCACTCCGAGGGCGAGGTGGGGGGAGCGCAGGCAGCGGCAGCGTTCGGCATTCCGTTTTCGCTGTCCACCATGGGCACGGCATCGATCGAGGAACTCACCGAGACCGTGCCCGACGCCGCCAAATGGTTCCAGCTCTACCTCTGGAAGGACCGCGGCCGGTCCCGGGAACTGGTGAGCCGTGCAGCGGCCGCCGGGTACGGCGCGCTGATCGTCACCGTGGACACCCCGGTGGCCGGCGCCCGGCTCCGCGACACCCGCAACGGCATGACCATGCCGCCCACCCTGACGCCGAAGACCGTCCTGGACGCCTCCTACCGGCCGGAGTGGTGGTTCAACTTCCTGACCACCAAACCGCTGGGGTTCGCGAACTTCGAGGGGGAGCGGGTGTCCCTGGCCGAGACCGTGAACACCATGTTTGAACCATCCCTGAACATGGAGGACCTGGGCTGGCTGCGCGAAACCTGGCCGGGCAAACTCATCGTCAAGGGCATCCAGAACCCGGCCGACGCCGTCGAGGTCTTCGCCCGCGGCGCCGACGCGATTGTGGTCTCCAACCACGGCGGCCGGCAGCTGGACCGGGCTCCCGTGCCGCTGCGGATCCTGCCCGCCGTCCGCGTCGCCGTCGGGCCCGATGCCGAGATCATCCTGGATTCGGGCATCATGTCCGGCGGCGACATTGTGGCCGCCATCGCCGCGGGCGCCGACTTCACCCTGATCGGCCGCGCCTATTTGTACGGGCTGATGGCCGGCGGGCGGCAGGGCGCGGAGCGGACTCTGGAGCTGCTGCGCACCGAGATGACGACCGTGATGCAGCTGCTCGGCGTCACCAGCCTTGCGGAGCTGACGCCGGAGCACGTGCGGCGGGTTTAGGCTCAGGCGCTGACCGGTGCCGCCCAAATCCCTCCGGCTTGGTAAAAATCGACCGGTTTGGCAAATCCCTGCCAGTGCAGAGCGGCAGGGATTTCCCAAAGTGGCAGCAGATTCCCAAAGTGGCAGCAGAAGTACCGGCCTAAACCTCCGCCGGCTCCACCGACGAAAACGCACCGCGGTACTTCGCACCCGGATGCCGGGACGGCAGCCGGGCATCGCCGTCGAACAGTTTCTCCCGCAGCGTGCCGGGACGGTACTCCGTCTGGGCCAGGCCGCGGCGGCGCAGCTCCGGCAGCACCCCGTCGATAAAGTCCGTGTAAGAGCCGGGCAGGATCTGGTTGATGATGTTGATGCCGTCCACGCCGGCGTCCTGCCAGTCTTCGAGCCGGTCGACGATCTGCTCCGGAGTGCCGGCGATCTGCTGGTTGTAGGCGCGGTAGCGGGCGACATCGGCGATGGTCGGATTGCCGCCGGGCACCGACGCGAACAGCGCCTCCAGCACGCCGCGCGCCCCGTCGGTCCGCAGATCGCCCAGCGTGGTATCCAGCGGCAGGCCGCCGAGGTCGACGCCGATCCCGCCGCCAATGTGCGCGACAATCGCATCGAGGTCCAGATACTCGTCATACTCCGCCTGCTTTGCCTTCACCTCGGCCTCGGTGGAGCCGACGACGAAGGACAGCCCGGCGAAGAACTTGATGTCCTCGTTGCGCCGGCCCAGGCCGCGGGCCAGCGCCCGGACCGAGTCGGTGGTTTTCTTCGCGTAGGCGGTGTGCGGTGCGAAGATGAACACCGCTTCGGCGTTGGCGGCGGCGAACTGCTGGCCGCGTCCGGAGCTGCCGGCCTGGAACAATACCGGCGTGCTCTGCGGAGAGGGCGCGGACAGGTGCGGTCCGTCCACTGAGTAGCGCGGGCCGCGGTGCAGGATCTTGTGCACCTTCGCCGGATCGGCATGAAGCCCGGAGGTCTTGTCCTGCAGCAGGGCGCCCTCGTCCCAGGAGCCCTCCCAGAGTTTGTAGCAAACCTCCAGGTACTCATCGGCCCAGTCATAGCGGCTGTCATGTTCGGCCAGCCCGTCGCCGCCGAAGTTCCGGTGCGCGTTCTCCAGCACGCTGGTCACGATGTTCCAGGCGACCCTGCCGCCGCTGAGGTGGTCCAGGGTGGACAGCTGCCGGGCGAGCTGGAAGGGATGCGCCTGCACCACGGAGCTGGTCAGCGCCAGGCCGAGGTGTTCGGTCCGCGCCGCCAGTGCCGACTGCAGCACCAGCGGATCATTCGCCGGCACCTGCAGCCCGCGCTCCACATGCGAGGCCCAGCCGCCGTCGTGATTGCCGTAGAGCCCGACGACGTCGGCCAGGAACAGCGCGTCGAACTTTGCCGCTTCCAGCCGGGCCGCCAGATCGGTCCACAGCCCGAGCTCGTTGAAGCGGTGCTGCTGCGCCTCGGGATGACGCCACAGGCCGCCGAGGATGTGGCTGGTGGTGTTCATGGCGAAGGCGCTCAGGAGCAGCCGCGGGCGTTCGGCGAAGGTGGCCATCAGGAAACAGCTCCGGAGGTGGAAGGGGCGGCGGGCGAGGGCGTGGACGGCGCGGCGGCCGACGACGACGGCGCGGCGGCCGACGACGACGGCGCGGCGGTCGGCGACGGGGCGTCGCCGATGCTGTGCAGGCCGGTGGGAATGGTGCCGTTGACCACGTAGTCGCCGACGGACCGGGCCTTGAACGCGCTCGGGTTGTGGGTGGCGACCGTGCGGGCATTGCGCCAGTGCCGATCCAGGGCCTTGCCGCGGCTGACGGCGGAGGCCCCGGTGACGTCGAAGAGGGCGCTCGCCGCGTCCAGCACCAGGCCGGGCACCATGACGTGGGCCTGCTGCACGGCCAGTTCCGCACGCAGGAACGCCTCCTCGGCTGATAGCGCCAACGCAGGATCCGCTGCGGCGTCCAGATCCCGAGCCGCGGCGGTCACGACGGCTTCGGCGGCGTAGACCTTGGCGGCAAGCAGGCCAACGTGTTCCTGAATCAGCGGATCGTTGCGGAACAGCTCACCGGACCCGGTGTTAAAGGTGCGGGTGCGGGCCTGCACCAGGGCGGTCGCATCGCGCAGCGCCGCCCGGCCGATGCCGGCCAGGACCGCCAGCAGGAAGAGCTGGAAAAACGCCGGTTCCAGGGTGCTGGTGACCTGGCGCTGCAGGATGTTTCCGGCGTCCACCGGCACGTCGTCGAACACCGCGGTGCCGGTGCCGGTGAGCGGCTGGCCGAAACCGTCCCAGTCATCGACGATGCACACCTCCGGGGCGTCGGCGGGCACAACGGCGTACTGCCGTCCCTCCACCCCGGCGGTGCTGGCCATCACCACCACCCAGTCAGCGAAGATGCTGCCCGTGGTGTAGTACTTTTCGCCCTTCAACAGCCACTGCCCGTCCTGCTGCCGCAGCGTGGTGGCGGTGGTGCCCAGGACGTTGCCGGAGCGTTCGGTCGCGGCGTTGCCGAAAATCTGCCCGGCGAGAATCCGCGGAAACCACAGGTCCCGGAATGCCGCCGGTTGCAGGGCGGCCGTCTCGCCGAACGCGAAGTGGGAGCGCAGCAGATGCGCCACATTGGAATCCGCCGCGGCCAGTTCGATGAGCAGCCGGAACAGGTGCTCGGCGCTGACCGGGTCTCCGCCGTGTTCGGCCGGGACACGCAGCGCGGTGAAGCCGGAGTCCTGAAGCCACCCGACCTGCTCGAACGGCAGGATCCGGGACTGCTCGCGGTCCAGGGCTCCGGCGGCAATGCGGTCAAAGACCGGACGGAACCGGACGGCCAGGGCCGCGTACCGGGCCTCGCCGTCGGCGGGGAGGCGGTCCGGGGCGGGGCGGTTCTCGGCGGGTTTGTGGTTCGCGGCGGTGCGGTCGGTGGTGCCGTCCTGGGTTGGACTGGCGGTGGGGAGGCTCATGAGGTTCCTTTCGAGCGGGAGGCGGCGAGATCCCGGAGCCGGTGTCCGGGATTGGCGGCAAGAAGCCGCCGGGTGTATTCGCTGGCGGGATCGGCGAAGATCGCGGCGGTGGGTCCGGTTTCGACGAGCCGTCCGCGGTGCATCACCCCGACGTCGTCGGAGACTTGTTCCACCACGTGCAGGTCATGGGAGATGAACAGATAGGACAGTCCGAGGTCATCCTGCAGCGACTTCAGCAGCTCCAGGACCTGCGCCTGGGTCAGCACGTCCAGGGCGCTCAGCGCCTCGTCCAGGACCAGGGTCTTGGCGCCCAGCACCAGGGCGCGGGCGATGGCCACCCGCTGCCGCTGGCCGCCGGACAGTTCCCTCGGCCGGCTCCGGCCCACCCGTTCGGGCAGCCGGACCTGGTCCAGCAGCTCGGCGATCCGCGCCGCCCGCTCGGTCTTGGTGCCCACCCGGTAATTGCGCAGCGGTTCGCCGATGATCTCGGCGACGCTCAGCCGCGGATCCAGGGCGGTATCCGGATTCTGATACACCAGCTGCAGGCCGCGCCACAGCTCGCGCCGCGCCCTGCCGGCCAGGCCGGTGACGTCCCCGCCGGCAACCCGGACGGTGCCGCCGGTCGGGTCCAGCAGCCGCAGGATCAGCCGGGCCGTGGTCGATTTGCCGGAGCCCGATTCACCGACCAGCGCGAAGGTGGTGCCCGGACGGACCGCAAAGGACACCCCGTCCACAGCCCGGCGTTCCTCGCCGGTGCGGGAAAAAACCTTCACCAGGTCGCGGACTTCCAGCGCAGGCACGGCCGCCGGAATGCTCGACGGCGCTTCCGGGGAGGAGGCCGACGACGGCGGCTCGCCCGTCCGGTGTCCGCCGTCGCGCCGCCCGGGGGAGGCCTTCTCGAGCAGCTGCGCGGTGTACGGATCTTCCGGCCGGGTCAGGAGGTCCAGGACGGGGCGGTCCTCCCGGATGCGGCCGCCGTTCATGACGACGACGCGGGCGGCGTAGTCGGTGGCGACGGCCAGATCATGCGTCACGAAGATGACGGCCGTTCCGAAGGTGCGGGCCAGCCGTTCGAAGACCTCCAGCACCCGGCTCTGCACGGTCACGTCCAGGGCCGACGTCGGCTCGTCGGCGATCAGCAGGTCCGGCTGCAGCGCAAAGGCGATCGCGATCAGGACCCGCTGCTTCAGGCCGCCGGACAGCTCGTGCGGATACTGGTGCACGCGGTCCTCCGGGCGGTCGATGCCGACCAGCTCCAGCAGGGTGATGACCTCGCGGCGCAGCTCGGCGCGGGTGCGCAGCCCGGACCCGGTCTGCCCCGCGCCGGGATGCAGCCGGAAGATCTCGGACACCTGGGAGCCAATGGTCTGCACCGGATCCAGTGAGGCTCCGGGGTCCTGCGGAACCAGGCCGATCCGCCGGCCGCGCAGCCGCCGGAAGCCGCGGTCCGAGAGATCGGTGAGGTCCTCGCCGTCGAAGGTGAGGCTGCCGGCGGTTATGCGGCCGGTATCGGGAAGGAGCCCGATGATGGCGTGCGCCAGGGTGGATTTTCCGGACCCGGATTCCCCGACCACCGCGACGATTTCACCGCGCCGCACTTCAAGGTCGACGCCGGAAACGGCAGGCGGGGCCGCGGGGCCGAGCCCGGAAGTGGTGCGGCCGTAGTTAATGGTCAGGCCGCGGATCTGCAGAAGCGGTCCGGCGGCGGGACCGACAACTGATGCGGGACGGACAACTGATTCCGGCGGCGGCGCCACGGTGGCTGTGGAGGAGGTGCTGGTGCTCATGCGGTGTTCCTTTCTCAGAACCGGAGGCGCTGAAGCAGCTGCCGGCCGACGGCGGCCAGCAGGACCACGGTGGCGACGATGACGAGTCCGGGCAGCGAGGTCATCCACCAGGCGGTGCCCAGATACTGGCGGCCCTCGGCGATCAGCAGGCCCCATTCGGGTTCGGGCGGCGGAGCCCCGAAGCCCAGGAAGCCCAGCGAGGACACCACGAGGATGGCCGCGCCCAGATCCACGGCGACGAGCGAGAGCACCGGGCCGGCGGCGTTGGGCAGCAGATGCCGGCGCAGCACGCTCCAGTAGGTGCCGCCGGTGAGGAAGGCCGCCTCGACGAACTCCAGGTTCCGGACCCGGAGCACCTCGGCGCGGACCACCCGGGCGAAGGAAGCGATGGCGGCGATGCCCAC
The DNA here is from genome assembly GCF_030125545.1 of Arthrobacter sp. zg-Y1219. Lineage (NCBI taxonomy): Bacteria > Bacillati > Actinomycetota > Actinomycetes > Micrococcales > Micrococcaceae > Arthrobacter > Arthrobacter sp. zg-Y1219. The sequence goes on along the minus strand of NZ_JASKLY010000016.1, from coordinate 72,330 downwards.
GCCGATGCCGAGCGAGACCGGTCCCGGGGAAGAGGCTGTGACGATGATCAGGGCGATCAGAAAGCCGGGCACCGCGAGCAGGACATCGACCAGGCGCATCGTGACGGCATCGGCGGCCCGTCCGGCCGTGGCCGCGAGAACGCCGACCAGGGTTCCGGCGACGAGGCCGATCAGCACGGCCAGCCCGGCGGTCAGAAACGTCTGCGAGGTGCCGTGCACCACGCGGGCGAAAACGTCGCGCCCGAGGTGGTCGGTGCCGAACCAGTGCGCGGCCGACGGCGCGAGGAACTTCTCCCGCGGAATGCCGCTGATCGGATCCTGCCCGCTGAACAGGCCGGGGAAGAACGCCCAGGCGGCGATCAGCAGCACCGGCAGCAGGGTCAGGGCGAGGGCGGAACGGGAACCCGGCCGCCGTCGTCGTCGTGCCGGGGAAGCGGTGGCAGCGTCAGCCGGGCCGGGCGGGAGCGGCGCGCCGGCCGGAGCGGCGGGGAGGGAAATCTGTGTCATCGGGGAGCCTGTCGGAAGCGTGGTCAGGAGGCGAGGGCGGGGGCGGATCCCTGCCGGGCGTTGAGGATGCGCGGATCGAGCAGCGGATGCAGCAGGTCCACGAGGAGGTTGACCGCCACGAACACCGTGGCCGTCAGCAGGACCAGGCCCTGGACCAGCGGCACGTCCTGAGTGGTGACCGCCTGCAGGACCACCGAGCCCAGGCCGGCGCGGGCAAACACGGTTTCCGTGATCACCGACCCGGCGAACAGGGTGCCCACGGTGATGCCCAGGATGGACAGGGCGGGACCGGCGGCGTTTTTCAGCGCGTGCCGGTAAAAAATCCAGGCCGGGGAGGCGCCCTTGGCGCGGAGCACGTTGATGAACGGCTGCCGGTAGACCTGCTCCACGCTCTTGAGCAGCACCTGCGCCATGGGCGCGGACACATGGAGCGCGAGCACGACCACCGGCACGGCGAGGGAGAGGAAGGAACCGTCGGGGAACAGCGACAGCACGCCCAGCCGGATGGAGAGCAGCTCGAGCAGCACCAGTCCCAGCCAGAACACCGGGACGGCGGAGAACAGCGGCGGCAGGTTCGCCAGTGCCCGCCGCAGCACCGGCGACGGGGCCAGGGTGGCGGCGGCGACCACGGCCAGGGCGATGACGACGGCGGTGCCCAGGGCGGAGCCGGCCAGCGCCAGGGTGGAGCCGAGCGCGCCGCCGATGCGCTCGGTGACCGGTTCCCCGGAGGTCAGGGAGAAGCCGACGTCGCCGCGCAGCAGGGCGGCCAGCTGCTGGAGATACTGGACCAGCAGCGGCTGGTCATAGCCGTACTGGCTTTTCATGGTGTCGATTGCCGCCTGGTCGACGGCGGAATCGGAGGTCAGGAAGATGGTGACCGGATCGCTGGGCAGCAGCTGCACGGCGAGGAAAATCAGGGTGTAGGCGAGCCAGACCACCAGCAGCGCCTGCCCGATCCGGTGCGCGAGGTAACGGCCCACGGGTCAGCCGTCCACTTTCCAGGCGCTTTGGAAGATGGGCGCGGTGCCGGAGGTGAACTCGATGTGCGTGCTGCGGTGCGCCCCGTAGACCTGGACTTCGTCCCAGAGGACCAGCGAGAAGGCCTTGTCCACCACGAGGGCCTGCTGCTCGGCGGCCAGGATCTTGTCGCGTTCCGGGCCCGGGGCCGCGGCGCGCTCGGCGGCGAACAGGGCGTTCAGCTCCGGGTCAGAGGTGTGGGTCATGGTGTTGTTGGCCGGTTCGAAGATGGGCCCGAGTCCGCCGTAGATGAATTGGCGGGTGCCGTAGAATTCGACGTTCGGATCGGGCATGGCGGTGGTGAGGAACGTGTTGTCCCCGGCCCGGTTGTTCAGTTTCACGCCGATCTGCCGCCACTGCTGCTCGATCAGTTCAAAGGCCGGTTTGATGACCACCGAGTTGTTGGAGCTGGTGACCGTCACCTCGAGCTTCTCGCCGTCCTTCTCGCGGATGCCGTCGCTGCCGGGCTGCCAACCGGCGTCGTCCAGGAGCTTTTTGGCTTTGTCGGGGTCATAGGCCAGATCGGCGCTCAGGTCGACGAACCCCGGCGCCTGATGGTTCAGGACCGAGCCGGCCAGGGTGTAGCTCTCGGAGAGCACCGTGTCCTTGATGGACTGCCGGTCGATGCCGGCCTGCAGCGCCTGCCGGACCGCGGGATCGGCGAGCTTGCCGCTGCCGATCCGCACGGCCGCCATGTTCACGGTGAGGTCCACGCCGTCGGCCGCCACCACCTGATTGCCGCTGGCCGCCAGCGCCGCCTCATCCACCGGCTGCAGGCCGCGCACCAGATCGACCTGGCCGGACTGGACGGCGCCGGCGCGGTGGGCGACCTCGGGCAGGTACTTGATCACCACCTTGTCCAGGTGCGCCTCACCCGGATTGTCGGCGCCTTCAGGAGCCCAGGCGTAGCCGTCCCGCTTCGCGAGCACGACTTCCTCATCGGGTTTTTCCGACTCGTAAACGAACGGGCCGGAGCCGGAGATGGATGAGATGGCCGACTGTCCGGCGGCATCCTTCTGCAGCGTGGCCGGGGAGACGAGACCGGCGGTGACGGAGGACGTGGCGCGCAGGAAGTTGGAGTTCGGAGCATCCAGGGTGACCTTCACCTGGTCAGTGCCGATCACTTCGCTGGTCTGGTAGCCGGCGAAGTCCACGTTCGGCTGGATCTGCGCGGCGGGAATGCCATGGCCGAAGCTGTCCAGGTTGGCCTTTACCGCGGCCGCGTCGAGCGCCGTTCCATCGCTGAACGTGACGCCGGGGCGGATGGTGAAGGTGAACTCGGTGCTGTCGGCGTTGGCCGAGAACGCCGAGGCAATCCACGGCACCGGCTCGCCCTTCTCAGGGTCAAAGTAGGTCAGCCGGTCCAGCACTGAATTGAGCACGTTGGACTTCTCGTAGAAGCGTGCCGCCTGGGTCTGCCAGTTGTTGATCGGCGTGACTTCGGCGTAGACGAGGGTGCCGCCGTCGACCGGCTCTCCGGCCGGAGAGGCCTGAGCATCCGCGGCGTTGGCGCCGGCACTGCCGCCTTGCGCCCCCGATCCGCAGCCGGTCAGGGTCAGGGCTGCCGCGGCGAACAGCGCCGCGATCCGCAGGGGTGTGCGGGGGCCGTTGGGACGGCCGTTGATGCGGCCGGTTGGAGCAGGGCTGACCATGGGAGGGCCTCTCAGTTCGCACCGAGGAACACGGCATTCGAGCACGCTGGAGCCGTCACTGCGAGCGGTGCTGCAGTTACGGGCCACCGGAGAAGTGAGTCCATCGGTCCTGGCATGAGCACCGTCCCCGAAGGGTGGTTGCTGCGACTTCAACGAGCCAGGTCTCTCAGCCGCTCTGGATGGTAAAGGTGTCCGGATTGGATAGGCGGACAGCACCATGGAAGCGCGGTTTGTCCTCGGCGGGCAACACAATGACGGCCTGTTTCCCTAAGCGCCGGTCGGTGACGTTTTACGTCGCGCCGTGTCATAAACGGCGTCTCCATGAAGGTCCGGGGTCTCCAAGACCTGCCGCCGAGGCGGACTATAGGTACCGTCCGATACTGGGGCGGCGCGACGGCGTTCGGCCGGGTTTCGGCGTCGAGCGTTCGCCGGGGTTCCGGTACCGCACCCGCCGCCGGGCGTCGCTGAGCAGTTTCACGCCGTCGACCATTGTTTCGCGCAGGTCCATGAGTGCGAACTGGTGCCGTTCCGGTGCGCGGGCGGATTCGCGGAGGTAGCGGGTGCAGGCGGAGGCCATCCGCATCAGGACATCGGTGTTGGCGGAATTGCTGCGCAGGTGGGCGAGGGTTTCAATGATGCGGTCGCGTGCGTCCAGGACGGTGGCGCGGCAGCGTTGCGCGTCGTCAGCGCCGTCGACGACGCGCGGTTCGATCGCAGCCAGCGGCCGCTTCAGGTGCAGGTCGGTGATCAAGGCGTTCAGGGCTGCGGTTTCATCCCGGCGGTCGATGCCGGCGCGGACGCTCCAGCCGGCGCTCGCGCCCAGAACCAGGGCGACTGTTGAAGGGATCAAGGCTGCCAACCAGTCCATCCTGACCTCCGGAAGAAGCGTTCTCCGACGGTACCTGCCCGGCTCGAACCCGGGACAGGGGAGGAGTCCGCTGTCGGGGTTCCGAGGGCAACTTTGGGTGTGTGGGTTTGCGGGTGGGGCCGGGCCGAGTTCCGCGAGTTTTTCTTGAGGACCGCTCCTGTCCGCATATCTACTGCCGGATGGCGCCGCGCGCCGCTAGCGTTAAGGCCTACGCGAGGAGAAGCAGATGGCTATGGCTATGGAACTGGCACGCGTGGTGCAACAGGAGCGTCTCATGGAAGCGGAAACCAGGCGACGTCGGCAGGCGGCGAAGCGGATGGCGGCAGAACGGGCGGCAGCAGAGCGTGCGAAGGCCCGGCCCGCAAGCGGAGTGCAGGACGGGCCGAAGGTCGAGTGGCCGGTCTTTTCACTGCGGATTGGCCGCTACCAATTCGTCGGGTTCAAGACCGTTCGACTATAAAAAAGGCTTTCGATTAGCGGCGATCAGGATTTGGCTGCAGAGGCGCACCCAATTGGCGGCGGATAATCTCGACGGCCGCCTCTGTTACTCTGTGCTTGATGCATTTGCATACATTTACAGAGCTTAAATCCTGGGGGAGATCCATGCCTTTCCGACGTACATTGTCCTGCCCAATTTCCACCAAGGGCGGGGAGCCGGAAAGGCACCGGCGTCCCCGGGCTCTGGCAGTGGCCGGCCTGACAGCGGCCGTCCTGGCCGTAGCCGGTTGCGGAGCCGACGAGTCCGAACCCGCCGCGGCCCCGCCGTCGCCCTCGGCAACCAAGAGCGTGACGCCCTCCCCGACGCCATCCCCGACCCCGACTCCCACGTCCACGGTGGTCGCCGGCAAGTCCTGTGTGGCTGCCGGGAAGACCGAAACCGTGAGGACATCGGCCAGCCCCAGCCCCACGCCGACAACCTCGGCGTCACAGCTTGCGTCAAAGTCCGCGTCGGCCTCTCCCTCTCCCTCTCCCACGAGCACGCCTTCGCCGACGCCCACGACGACGTCGTCGGCGAGCACGTCCGTGGTTTTTGTCTGCACGGAGGATGACGACGGAACCCTGATCTGGATGGACAGGGACAGTTCCACCAGGGTTCTGGCCGACCGCCAAGCGGCAGCCGACCAGAAGGTTGCCGACGAGCTGGCGGCCGCGGAAGCCGCTGAGGCACAGAAGATCGCTGACGAGCAGGCGGCAGCCGCCGAGGCGCAGCGCCTGGCCGACGAGCAGGCAGCCCAGACGTACATTCCCCCGGCTCCGGCCCCTGCACCGGCCGCGCCCGCGCCCGCGCCGGTTGTTCCGGAGCCCGCTCCGGCAGCGGCCTACTATCCGAACTGCTCCGCGGCCCGTGCCGCCGGAGCAGCACCGGTCTATGCCGGCGGACCGGGCTACGGAACCCATCTGGACCGCGACGGCGACGGCGTCGCCTGCGAATAGGACCGTTCGGCGGCCCGGAACTGTTATTCCTCGAAAATAATCACCTGGCGAATGGCCTTGCCATCCGCCAGCAGGTCGAGGGACTCGTTGATTTCGCTGAGTTTGATCCGTCCGGAGATGAGCTCATCGACGGGCAGCGTTCCGTCCCGCCACATCTGCGCATAGATGGGGATATCGCGGGACGGAACGGCGGATCCCAAATAGGAGCCAACAATTGTCCGGGCCTCGGCGGTCAGCCCGAGCGGCGTTATCGTTGACCGGGCGTCCGGCGAGGGCAGGCCGACGGTGACGGTGGTGCCGCCGACGCCGGTCGCCGCGACAGCCGTCTCGAAGGCTTTCGGGTGACCCGCGGCCTCAATCACCACGGGTGCCTTGATGCCCTTCTCGGCAATTTCCTGCGGGGTGTAAACCTCGTCGGCTCCCAGTTCGCGCGCCCGGACGAGCTTTTCAGGATTGGCGTCCACACCGATGACCTTGCCCTTGCCCAGTGAGATGGCGGTCAGCAGGGCGGCCATGCCGACGCCGCCGAGTCCCACCACCATGACGGCCTGTCCGTCTTCGGGGCGGCCGGCGTTGATCACCGCACCACCGCCGGTCAGCACGGCGCAGCCGAGGACGGCGGCGATTTCCGGCGGCACGTCGGAACCGATCGGCACCACTGACTGCCGGTTCAGCACCGCGTGGCTGGCAAAGCCGGAAACCCCGAGATGGTGGAAGACATCCGAACCGCCGCGATGCAGGCGAAAGTGCTCGCCGAGCAGATGACCGGCGTTGTTCGCGGCGCTGCCGGGGGTGCAGGGCAGCTTGCCGTTTGTCCGACAGTTCCCGCATTCCCCGCAGCGGGGCAGGAACACGGTGGTGACCTGCTGTCCAATGTCCAGGTCAGTGACGTTGGCGCCGACTTTTTCGACGACGCCGCTGGCCTCGTGTCCGAGGAGCATGGGCGTAGGCCGGGTCCGGTTGCCGTCCACCGTCGAGAGATCGGAGTGGCACAGGCCGGCCGCGCGGATCCGAATCAGGACTTCATCCGGCCCCGGATCGTCCAGATCAAGTTCGACGACGCGCAGCGGCTGCGAGTCGGTGTAGGGGCGGGGGAGTCCGGTTTCTTCGAGAACCGCTCCGATAATCTTCATTGATTACTCCTTGTGGTGGGGAATTCGGCAAGCACGCCCTGATTCTTGCCGATCGAACGGTCAAAGACGAGGCGTTCCTCCGCGTGGTTTTGGGCGTGCGTCTCGCAAACTGAACTGATCCGGTTGCGGCCCGCCGTGTTAGGCTCCATCGACTAACAGTCTTGCTTTACCGGGGAACCGCATTTGCGGTTTGCCGGGCTTTCCGGGGGAAATCTTTTGAATTTCTGCATGCCCTGTGGTGCAACGCCCGGCGCCGCCGAGACCCCGGCGATTAACCATCACACGAGGGAAGTGCAATGAAATTCTGCGTTCAATGCGGACAACAACTGGCTTCGGAAGCTCGCTTCTGCGGCAGTTGCGGTACTCCGGCACCCGAACAGACGACGGCGGCCGGCTCCCGAGGCGTTCCGGCCTCCGGGAACCACGCCCCCGAAGCCCAGCGGCAGCATGAGTTTGCGATGTCCGGCGCCTCCGCACCGGCCAACGTATCCGCGCCGGCCGCCTCCGCACCGGCCGCCTCTGCGCCGGCCAGGACCCGCAGCGCTTTTGCCGGCATTCCGGTGAGCGACTATGTGCGCGACGGCGTGGCCGCCCTGGCCCTGATCATGTCCCTGTTCATGGTGTGGACCTACGGCACCGGAGGAGACTGGGTTCCCTCCAAGGCCGCCACTCGGGTGGACGTCATCCTGATTACGCTGATCAGCCTGCTGTCCCTGGGGCTGACCTATGTGTGGCGCGCGGGGGTCTTCGGACCCAAGGTGGGCTACCGCAAAATCCAGGACCTGAAGCTGCTGGCCAACCTGCCGTATGCCCTGCTGGTCCTGGTTTATGTTGTCCTGCATCTGGTCACCGCGGGCCGCTACGAGGCGGGCAGTGTTGCCACGCTGGGCCCGGCGGTGGCGTTCGGTCTTGGCGGCGCACTCTTGGCAGCTCAGCCGCGGCGCGGAGAAATTGCGCCCGGCAATGTGGACGAGCCACGGAACCGTCGCTGGATTTACATCACCCTGGGTATTGCCGGACTGGCCGCCGTGGTGGCCCTGGTGCAGATCATCCGCTACTGGGTGGCCTTCAGCGACACCAGTGCTGCAGCCTTCGCCGGCTGGGGAACGCTCACCACTCTGATGGCGCTGGCCAGCCCGGCCCTGCTGGTGTTCATCGCCGTACAGGTTCACAAGCGGTCCGACCGCTGGCGCACCGTCGGCGTTGCCCTGGCCATCGGTGCCGGTTTCCTCTCGCTGCTGGCACTGTTTGAGGACCTGACCCTGCTGACCTTGGCCTTGAACGCCCTCAGCCCCGGCTTCTCCCTGCTCTTCTGGATGGCATTTGGCGCCGCCGTTTCCGCGCCGTCGATCGCCCGGCTGACCGGGGACTCCGCGGTTGCACCGACGGATCCCCGCACTGCCCTGCAGCCGTTCCTGACGGTGGCCGCCGGATTGAGCGCTGTCCTCGCCCTGGGCGCGGTCATCAGCGTGATCACGCACGTGGCGGCTGATTACTCCGACGGCTTGGTGCCGCAGGTGATTGCCCTGTTCTTCGGCCTGCTTCTGACCGCGGGAGCCATTGCGGCTAAGCGCCTTACGGCCAAGGACGCACGCCTCGCCTACATTGTCCTCAGCGGCTACGCGGTACTGCTGTTTGTGCTGGGCCTGGTGCTCGTGATCGTCTGGGCGGTGCAGGAGCAGGGCTACTTTGGCCCGATCATCATGCTCCTGACCTTCGTGGTGCCGGCTGCCATCCTGGCTACTCTCTGGTTGCCGGCCGCCTCGCGGGCGCACTTCCGGTCCCTGCCGTCGTCGAACGGCTCCGGAGCCTCCGGCTTCGCCTTTGCCGGTACTCCCGCTACTCCCGGCGCCGTCCAGCCCGTCCAGCCGGTGCAGCCGGTCCAGCCGGTCCAGCCAGCGACGGCGACGGCGAAGGCCGAATCGGCCGAACCCGGAATTGCCGAGCAGGCAGCGGCCCGACACGAAACGGCAGCAGAAACGGCCGCAACGGATGCGGCATCGAACTCAGCTCCGGCAGCTGCCCGGGCGGCCGCCGTCGTTCAGCAGCCTGTGCTTGCCGAAGCAGCCAACCCGGCAACTCCGTTGGCGCGGTTGCAGGAAATCGTTGCCAACCATCCCGAGGCCCGAGCGGTGGTGGCGGCCAATCCGTCGACTTATCCGGCGCTGCTGACGTGGCTCGGGCAGCTGGGCGATCCCGCCGTGGATCAGGCGATTCGCCAGCGCAGCTAATGAGGCGGTTGGCGGCCGGCGTGCTGTCGCTGGCGGTGGCGGGGATACTATTGGCGGGCTGCTCGCCTGCTCCTGCTTCCGACGACAGCCCGCTGTCCGCTGCCTCCCCGGCGCCGTCGCGCTCCACCGTGAGTGCGGGGGATCCGGACTTGCCCGCCATGCCGCCGACCCCGGCGCCGTCCGCCGTCGTGGACGATGCCGCCGCGGACGATGCTGGCGAACGCCTGAGAGCGCTGGTCGGGGACGCCGGCAGGCCCGCGGAGGTGGCCCTGCTCGGAGACTCCTTTGCCGCCGGTGAAGGCGCAGGCTCCTATCAGCCGGTGCGCGGTGTGGCGGACAGCCTCTGCCACCGCAGCGCCGATGCCCTGCTGGCCGACGCGGCCGGGACTCCGCCATCGCCCCCGGGGACCGCAATCCTCCACAACCTTGCCTGCTCCCGGGCGCGGATGTCTTCCGTGACCGCGGCGCAGGCTGTGGAGGGGCACGGGCCGGAGGGCGTGCCCGCGCAGCTGGAGCAGCTGGCCGGAATCCGGCCGGACCTGGTGCTGCTGTCGATCGGTGGAAATGACCTGGGCTTCGCCGGCCTGCTGCAGGCCTGCGTGGTGGACACCGAGCCCTGCGGCCAGGATCCGGCCCTGCGGGAGACCACCCGGCAGCAGCTGCTCCAGCTGCAGGCTCCGCTCACTGACGTGTACCGCACCTTGGGTGCAGCAACGCCGGCTCCGGTGCTGGTCCTGCCGTATCCGCGGCTTTTCGACGCCGGGGCAGAGGACTGCGGAAGGCTTTCGTCCACTGAACTGGCATTCGGCCTGGAGATCACCGACGCATTGAACAGCACCATCGAGCGCTCGGTGCAGGCGGCCAACCTGCCGAACGTGCGGTATGTGAATGCCCTGGAGGACTCGTTCGCCGGGCGGGGAGCCTGCAGCCCGGATCCGCTGGTGAATACTGCCCGGTTCGGTCCGCTTCTGAACGCCGCGACCTCGGTGCCGGCGTCCCAGGAGGTGCTGCATCCAACGCAGGAGGGGTACCGGGTTTTGACCCGTGACCTGCTTCGGTGGCTGGAGGAAAACCCGATGTAAACGGTGAAGGAACACCCGATGAAAAAAGAGGCAGGGGCCAGCGGGGCTGGGGGAATTGCGCCGCCTGAGTTGCCGCGCAGCACTGCCTTTCTTTGCGCTAGGCCCGAATGGGCGATGTTAGAATTCCACAACAATCGAGTTGTCATTTCCGGCATTCTCACGGAGAATGCCGGATCTGACTATGGGGGAACAAAAGAATGACTTACTGCATGTCCTGCGGCACCAAACTAGAACCGGAATGGCAATTCTGTGCCAACTGCCGCCATCCCGTCAGCGAAAGCGGGGATCAGCAGGGCACAACGGACACTGCCACGGCTGCGGGCGCTGCAGGCGCCCCAGCCTCGCCGGCTGCCGCTGACCCGACCGGCAGGGCGACGACGCCGGCTGCCGCTGATGCGACCGGCCCCGCGGCCAGTCCCGCGGCCGGCCCGGAGACCGCCCCGGTTCCCCCCAACGGTGCAACGCCGATTACCGAAACCGGCGGCCGCGGGCCGCAGGATCCGTCAGGCCCCGGTGGATCCGGTGGATCAGGCGGCGACGGGACCGGCGGTCCCGACGGCCCCGCAACACCCCGCAAGAAAACCAACCGCAAGGCCATCATCATCTCGACCATCGCCGTCGTACTGGTGGTGGTGGGCGTGGGAGCCTTCCTCTTCATCCAGAACATGCTGCGCGGCGGCGCGGGCTCACCCGAGAAGGTCGCCGAGAACCTGATCGAATCCATCGAGACCAAGGACGCCATCGGCCTGGTCACCATGGTGGCGCCGGCGGAGCGCGACACCCTGCAGCGGCTGCAGGAAGGCCTCACCGAGAAGGTCGAGGAGTTCGGCATCCTCGAAGCCGCCGACAAGGTTGGAGAAGACACCGGGGAAACCGACACCGAGGTCAACTTCGACGGCATCACCGTGACGTTTGAGAACGTCGAACCGGAAATCGAGGAGGTCGATGACCAGCTGGCCGTGCTGAAGTTCACCTCCGGCACGGTCCGTGTCCAGGTCGATCCCGAGCAGACCACGGGAGCCATCCGGTCCGGCCTGGAGGCGGCGGACGAAATGGAACCGATCGATGAGACCACCGATCTCGCCGACGTCGGATCAGAAGACAAACCGCTGCTGATGGCCGCCGTGAAGGACAACGGGCGCTGGTACCTCAGCCCGCTCTACACCGGCCTGGAAATGGTCACGCAGTACACCGACACCGCCCGCGGCACCCTGCCCGAGGGCACCGACGGCAGCGGTTCGCCGGCGGAAGCCGCGCAGTCCCTGATCGGGGCCGTGCCGGGCATCCTGCAGAGCGGTAAGTTCACTGACCTGGGCAACTACCTCAGCAGCTATGAGGGCAACGCCGTTCATTACTACGGCGGCGCGCTGAACGAACAGATGGACGGCGGCATCAACGTCGACATCGAGATGACCGCCAATTCCTTCCAGGACGCGGAGGAGGACGGCGACCGGGGCCTCGCCACCGTGGAAAACCTGGAAGTGGATGTGGAAGGCGACACCATGCGCCTGACCTCGGACTGCATCGAGCTCGAGGGATCGGACGAAGTCTGCCGCGGCAAGTCCGGCTACGTCATGCACGGCGAAGCCGACGGCGAATCCGTCATGCGTGCGCTCCCGCCGCTGAGCCTGTCCAGCCTCAAGGAGGACGGCAAGTGGAAGGTCAGCCTGATGGACACCAGCACCGACTGGGTCCTGCAGTGGCTGGATACCATCACCCGCGAGCAGGCTCTGGCGATGCTGGATCTGGCCCGCAGCGAAGATGCCGCAGGAACCATGGTGCTCGGCGAGGAAGCGGACGTGAAGTTCAACTCGGCCGGCTATGCGGTCATGAGCCTGGAAATGGACGAAGCGACCCAGCTGGACAGCACTGACGAGTACAGCAGTTTCACTGTCTATTCCGCGGACGGCAAGGAAGAGATCACCAGTTCCGGGGACTACCAGCCGGAGGAAACCCCTGCCGGCGAGTACAAGGTTGTTGTTTTCGCCGGTGACGAATGGGCCGACGAGTTCGCCGGTCAGGGCAACGACGTGGAGTATTCCAGCACAATGACGTTCGACGGCGTCGTTGAGCCGCCGACGATCAACGGTCTTCCCGGCGAAGACTACGGCTACCTCAGCGTTGACGGCTACCCCGGCTCCTCCGAGGAGTTAAGCCTTGAGGTTCCCAAGGGCAACAACGTTGACCTGGTCATCACTGCCATGGGCAGCTACGCGGAATGGGACAAGCCCGGCACCCTCGTGCTGACGCTGGACGGCAAGGACTACACGGTGCCGGTGGGCAACGACGAGGAAGAACTCGTCATCCCCTACCCCGACGGCGCTGAGGAGCTGGTGCTGAAGCTCGAACTGAAGAAGGGCGGAGGCAGCGGCAGCGAAGTCGATTACAAAATCAGCTTCAAGTAACCCGGCTGAATAGACAGCACACCGAAAACCGGCCGGCGCCCCTGGCGCCGGCCGGTTTTTTGCTGCCCGTAGGCTGAGGGCATGAATCCTCAGCCCGTGATTGCCGTCCTTGCCGGAAACCGTCCCCTCGTGGGACTGGAGGAGCTTCAGCGGCAGGCGGAGGTCCGGGTGACCGACAACGCCGGGCTGCCCGAGGCCCTGGCCGGCGCGGACATCCTCTACCTCTGGGACTACTTCGCCGACGGCGTCCGGCAGGCCTGGCCGGCCGCGGACTCCCTGCGCTGGATCCATGTTCCCGCCGCCGGCGTGGACAAGCTGCTGTTCCCCGAGCTGGTGGCCTCCGACGTCGTGCTCACCAATGCCCGCGGTGTCTTTGACCGGCCCATGGCCGAGCACGTGCTGGCAGCCATGTTCCATTTCGCCAAGGACTTCGGCCGCGCCTCCGCCCAGCAGCAGCGGCGCCAATGGCGCCAGTACGCAACCACCGACCTGGCCGGATCCTCCGTGCTGGTGGCGGGGACCGGCAGCATCGGCCGCTGCACGGCGCGGCTGCTGGCCGCCGTCGGACTGCGCGTCGATGGGATGGGCCGCACTGCCCGCAGCGGAGACGCGGACTTCGGCACCATTCACGCCAGCACTGATTTTGCCGCCGTGGCCGGCGCCTACGACTACATCGTGCTCGCGGCACCGCTCACCCCGGAGACCAGGGGCATGCTCGGCCGGGACGTCCTCGCCGCCCTGAAGCCGACGGCGGTGCTCATCAACGTGGGCCGCGGCGCCCTGGCGGACGAGCCGGCGCTGGAGGATGCCCTGCGCAGCGGGAGCCTGGCCGGAGCGGCGTTGGACGTGTTTGAGACCGAGCCGCTGCCGCAGAGCAGCGGGCTTTGGGAACTGGACAACGTGCTGGTTACCCCGCACCTGTCCGGGGATTCCCGGAAGCAGCTGCCGGAGCTGGCACGGCAGTTCGCGGAGAACCTGGCGGCATGGAAGGCCGGGCGGCCGCTCGCGAACGTGGTGGACAAGCAGCTGGGCTTCGTTCCCGCGTGAGTCAGTCGCCGTCGCCGTCGGTGTCTTCGTCGGCGTAGAGATCGTGGCTGTTGCCGTAGCTGGGGTCGAGGGGGGAGCGGAGCATCTGGTGGTCCTCGGGATGCTCGATGCAGGGCGTCGTGGCGAGCATGACGATCGTGTCCGGAACCAGCTCGCCCCGCTCATAGCGGACCGTCACACCGAGGGCGTTCTTCTCGAAGTACAGCTCCCGTGCCATGCCGTTTACTTCCTCGGGGAGGGAACGCTCTGAGGTTAGGGCCCAGCCGTCAGCCTCGAGCGGAATCCGGAGCGCGTCCAGTGCGTTGTTCGCCGTTTGCGGGTTGGCCGGAAAGCCGCTGAGTTCGCCGAACCATCTGGTCCTGGTGTGCTCTTCGTCGCCTTTCGATCCAAGGCAGGAGTCCTCCCGCAGGAGGTCCAGGTCGAGGTCCAGGAACGGTGCCGCTTCCTCCTGCAGGGCCGGGAGCAGGTCCTCGAAGGAGCCCTGCGCGGCGTTGAATTCCTCCGGGGACAGCGCCGGGTTGTCCGACCCCGCGCAGCCTGCCAGCATGGCTGCTGCCAGCACCGCGCCGGCAACCATCCGAAACTTCATTCTTCATCCCCCCGGCAGTGACCGACCTCCGTCGAGTATGGCATGCGGCACTGCATGCACCCGTTGGGCAGGGCTGCCCCTGGGCTGGGCAATGCCGGCTACCCGTTGACCGGGACCCTGCCCCGGCCCAGACTGGGGAACCCGGCCGCCCAGGCGCAGGAGTGCTGCGCAGGGTTCCGCCGGCCAAGTCAACGTGCGAAGGAAGTGCGGCGTGAAGGCTGTCCGTGTGCACCGCCAGGGTGAGGAACCGCAGATCGACGAGGTACCGGCACCTGAAATGGCGGGTCCTGGCGGATCCGGCCGGCACGTGGCAGTGCTGGGCGCCGGAATCCTGGGGGTCTCCGCTGCAGTGCAGCTGCTGCGCGGCGGCGCCCGGGTCACCTTGGTGACGGAGGGGCATCCGGCCAGCGGGGCATCGGGGCGGTCGCTGTCCTGGCTGAACTCCGGCGGCGACTATCCGCCGGACTACCATCAGCTGCGGCTGGCCGGCATCGACCGCTACCGCACCCTGCTGGCCCGGAATCCCGACATCGACTGGCTCCGCTTCGACGGCGGCGTGTACTGGGAGGAGGGCCCGGCGCTCGCCGCCCGGTACGAGGCCCAGCGGGCCAAGGCATACGACGCGCGGCTGGTTTCCGGCGCGGAGATCGCCGGCATGGTTCCGGGCCTGGACCGCGCGGCACTGCCATCCACGGCGCTGTTCAACCCGGGGGAGGGGTGGGTGGACCTTCCGCATTTGATCCGGCAGCTGCTGCGCGAATTCGCGCTCCGCGGCGGAACCTTGGTGACCGCTGCCGGGCCCACCGCGGTGGCAGCCGAGGGAGGGACCGCCGTCGGGCTCCGGACCGGGACGGGGACCCTGTACCCGGCCGACGCCGTCCTGGTCGCCGGCGGTGCCGGCACTCCGGCGATCCTGCGGCCGCTGGGCCTTGACCTGCTGGACGGCTCGGAGCCGGCGCTGCTGGTGGTGACCGAGCCCAAGGCGCACGGACTGCGGGCGGTGCTGAACACGCCGCGGGTTTCCCTCCGGCCCCATCCCGGGTCCCGGCTGGCGCTGGACTCCGCCTGGTGCCTGGATCAGATCACGCAGCACGACGACGGCGGCTGGGCCGTGGATCCGCAGGTGGCCCAGGAGCTCGCGGACGAAGCCTCCGCGCTGCTGGCCGGACATCCCCGGCTGGTGCCGCAGGGCTGGCGGATCGGGCTGAAGCCGGTGCCAGGCGACGGGCTGCCCGCCCTGGGGCCGGTTCCCGGTGTGCCCGGTTGCTTTGTGGCGTTCACGCATTCCGGAGCGACGCTGGGGCTGATCGCCGGGGAACTGCTGGCCGGGGAAATCCTCTCCGGGCGTCCGCATCCGATGCTGGCGCCGTTCCGGCCCGAGCGGCTGATTCGTCCCGCATCCGCGGTGCCGGCAGGGCCCGGTCTGGCCGAAGGATGACCGCTGCGGCACGGTGACGGACTACGGGCCGGTGCTGCTGCTGCGCGGTCGTGCCAGTGCCGCAAACTCACCGGGCGTCCACCCCGTGGCCCGGCGGAAATCGCGGGAGAAATGGGCCTGATCCGCGTAGCCGAGCCGCGAAGCGAGGTCGCCGAGCGACCCGTCGGAGAGGCGCAGCACAGCGCCGGCTTCCTGCAGCCGGCGCTGCCGGATGAGCCAGAGCGGGCTGACACCCAGGAACCGTGCGCACAGCCGCTGCAGCGTCCGCTCACGCAGCCCGAAAACTTCGCAGAGGGACCGCACGGAGGTGATTGCGGCGTCGTGCTCCACGCGTGCGACCAGCCGGTCGATCAAGAGTGCGGCCCCGGCCGGCCGAGGAAGTGCCGCGAAGCGTTCCTCGATGAGCCGGCGTGCCGCGGCGTGTGCTGACGGCAGGGCCGGATCTGGGCTCATCCGGTCCCGGATGAGGGGCACCAGATCCGCCAGCAGAGGGATGGCCTCCAGTTCGGTATGCCGGTTCGTCAGGCCGGCAATGTCTTCCGCCAGTACCGCGCGGCCGGTGCTCGGAGTGAGCATGACGCCGAATGCCCACCCGGTGCCTGACAGTGGCACCCGGGCCGCCGTCGTAGTCGGGCCCACCAGCCGCGCGTATCCGGCGGTGATGCTGAGCAGACACACCGGATAGGTGAGGATCCGCTGTTCGCGGACTTCACCGCGGGGTACGTGCCACACGGGAATCCAGAACGCGCGGAGCCACCGGCCCGACGGCGGCGCGGGAGCGTAGCGGTGGATTGTGAAGGATTTGTCGCTCGGGCTGCTGAGGTGGCCCCTGCCGATTTCGCTCATTGCGTCGTTGTCGAACACCTGCCTGCTTCCGTCCGTGCTGTCGGATTTGTTCAAGACACCGCCGTCCGGACTGGCTTACCGTGAACGCAGAACGCAGACCGCAGGATCCAGCAGAACCGGTACCGATCCGAAACCCACTATCCAAGGAGCGATCATGACAACATCTCTGGACCTCTGGCGCAAGAACGCCGAGCCGTTTGGCTCACTCGTTTCCCGTGCCACGAACTGGGACGCTCCGACGCCCTGCGAGGGGTGGACCGCACGAGACCTCGTGGAGCACGTGGTCTCCACCGAACGGGATTTCCTGAAGCAGCACGGGCTGGCCGGTCCGGTGGTGGACACTGCCAATCCGGAGAGGCAGTGGCTGGAGCATGAACGCTTTGTCGCCGAGCTGCTGGCAGATCCGGCAGTCGCGGGCCGGGAGTTCGCCGGCTATTTCGGTCCCAGCACCATTGGAGAGACATTGGCGGGTTTTTACGGGGGTGACCTGATCGTGCACCGCTGGGATCTGGCCATCTCCCAGGGGGCCGACGCTGAACTCTCGGAGGAGGACTTGGACGCGGTGGACGCTGCGATGGACGGGTTCGGGGAGCAGGCCTACGGGCCCGGTTTGTTTGGGCCTCCCGTGCCGGTGCCCGACGACGCCGGTCACCAGCGCCGGGTGCTCGCCCGGACGGGACGCCGGTCCTGAAGGGGCAGCGGGTTACGGGAGCGAATGCTGCGGTGGGGCGGCCGGTGGCGAAAGCCGGCGGCCACCGCCGCTCAGCGGATCGCTGTCTGCGGCAACGCCCCCACCGACGCCGGATCGGCCAGCAGCCCGGCGAAGGCCAGCTCCGCGGCTCCGACCAGCAGCAGGTCCGAGCCCAGCGCCGCCCGGGAGATGGGAACCTCGCTGCCCAGCCCGCCGATGGCACCCTCGGCCACCGCGGCTTCAAGCCGGCCGGGAGCGAAGGAGTGGAGCACGCCCAGGAATCCGCCCAGCACGATGATGCCCGGATTGAAGATGTTCACGAAATTGGTCAGGGCCACGGCCAGCAGATCCAGCTGCCGGTGGGTTTCGGCAACCAGCGCGGGGGAGGAGTCCTGCGCCATGGCGGCCTCCAGCTGGTCCTGGTCGGCGTGATCGAGGTGCAGCACCGCCAGCAGCCGGCCGAGGCTGACCTCGGTCTCCAGGCAGCCGCGCCGGCCGCAGTGGCACGCGGCGCCGCCGGGGTTCACCACGGTGTGGCCCAGCTCGCCGGCGTAACCGGCGGCGCCGCGCAGAGGAACACCGCCCACCACGGCGCCGCCGCCCACCCCGCTCGCGCTGCCGTTGAGGTAGACGACGTCGGACGCTCCCACCGCAGCGCCGAACAGGCTCTCCGCCAGGGATCCCAGATTGGCGTCATTCGCGGCGCGGGCGGGCAGGCCCAGCCCGACGGACAGCGCGGAGGCCAGCGGTTCCTGGGACCAGGCCAGGTGCGGGGCCAGCAGCACCGAGCCGTCATGGTTGTTGACCAGCCCGGGAACAGCGGCCCCCACGCCGGCGATCCGGGTCATGCCGGCCAGCTCGGCTGACATGCCTTGAATCACTGCCCTGCTGATATTGACGGTATCGGCCACGGTGGGAGGGCTTCCGGCGTCGTACCGGACCCGGCGGTGAACCTTGCCGCCCAAACCCACCAGGCCCACGGTGACGGCATCGACGTCGGGATGTACGGCGATGGCCGCAACGTTCTCGTTCGCGTGCACCAGGGGACTGGGCCGGCCGACCCGTTTGAGCGGCTGCGGGTCCGTTTCATAGGCAAGCCCGAGCTCGCCCAGTTCGGCGGCGAGGGCTCCCACGGTGGAACGGTTGAAGCCGCACAGGCGGGTCAGATCGGCGCGTGAAAGCGGTCCCCGGCGGTGGAGCAGGGTCAGGATCCGGGAAAGGTTCTGCGCGCGGATGCTGTCGGTGCCCGGGGAGGTGCCAGCACTCATGTAACTGCCGTTTCTGCCGAAGTGGACGGTTTTCCAGCGTAACCCGGTCCCGGGAGGATGGCGGAATTTTGTTGTGAGGGATCCAATATCCGCCCGCTGGCTCGCAATTCACCGCGGGAAGTTGCCGAAAACCGTTGACAGGCATTCGCTCCGGCCATATGTTGTGGATTACAACTAATGCCGGATTTTGGAGTGAATTGTGACAATGACGCCATCGCCATCCGACCGTTTTACCTTTGGCCTCTGGACCGTGGGCTGGACCGGAAATGACCCGTTCGGTGTTCCGACCCGCTCCGCGCTGGACCCGGTCGAAGGCCTGCACCGGCTGGCCGAGCTGGGCGCCTACGGGGTGACCTTCCACGACAACGACCTCATTCCGTTTGACGCCACGGCGGCCGAACGCGGACAGATCCTGAAGAACTTCACCACGGCGCTGGCGGAAACCGGCCTGAAGGTGCCCATGGTCACCACCAACCTGTTCAGCCATCCGGTCTTCAAGGACGGCGGCTTCACCTCCAATGACCGCTCCGTCCGCCGCTTCGCCCTACGCAAGGTCCTCACCAACCTGGACCTGGCCGCGGAGATGGGTGCGGAAACATTTGTCATGTGGGGCGGCCGCGAAGGCGCCGAGTACGACGGATCCAAGGACTTCGCCGCGGCGTTTGACCGCATGAAGGAGGGCGTCGACACCGCTGCCGGCTACATCAAGGAACAGGGCTACAACCTGCGCATCGCGCTGGAGCCCAAGCCGAACGAGCCCCGCGGGGACATCTTCCTGCCCACCATCGGGCATGCCCTGGCCTTCATCGGTCAGCTGGAGCACGGCGACATTGTGGGGCTGAACCCCGAAACGGGCCACGAACAGATGGCCGGGCTGAACTTCACGCACGGCATCGCCCAGGCACTGTGGTCCGGCAAGCTCTTCCACATCGACCTCAACGGCCAGAAGTCCATCAAGTACGACCAGGACCTGGTCTTCGGCCACGGCGACCTGACCAGCGCCTTCTTCACCGTGGACCTGCTGGAGAACGGCTTCCCCAACGGCGGCCCCACGTATGACGGCCCGCGGCACTTTGACTACAAGCCCTCCCGCACCGAGGGCTACGACGGCGTCTGGGCTTCCGCGGCCGCCAACATGTCCATGTACCTGCTGCTCAAGGAACGCGCCCGGGCCTTCCGCGCCGATCCCGAGGTCCAGGAAGCCCTGGCCGTCTCCGGCGTCTTTGAACTGGGCCAGTCCACCCTGGACGCCGGGGAAAGCACCGCCGATTTCCTCGCCGACGCCGGGTCCTTCGAGAATTACGACGCCGACAAGGCCGGCGAGCGCGACTTCGGCTTCGTCCGGCTGAACCAGCTGGCGCTGGAACACCTGATGGGCGCCCGCTAAAGCGCACCGTCTTCTCCTGCCGCCGGGTCCGTCTCCACTGGGCCCGGCGGTTCCGGCATTATGGCGCTTCCCCTCTGCCGATCCGAGAATCAGAAAACCCAACGAAAGGTACTTCCATGGCCCTGGTCGCCGGAGTGGACAGCTCCACCCAGTCCTGCAAGGTGGTGATCCGGGATGCCGGCACCGGCGCGCTGATCCGCTCCGGCACTGCACGGCACGAGTCCGGCACCGAAATCGATCCGGACATCTGGTGGTCGGCCCTGCAGGAGGCGCTGGCCGCGGCCGGCGGCCTGGATGATGTGGCAGCAGTGGCGGTTTCCGGACAGCAGCACGGGATGGTCTGCCTGGACGAGGACGGCGCGGTGGTCCGCCCGGCCCTGCTCTGGAACGACACGCGCTCCGCGGCGGCCGCGGACAAGCTCGTCTCCGACGCCGGGCCCGACGGCGCCCGGTACTGGGCGGCGGAAACCGGCACCGTTCCGGTGGCCTCCATTACCGCGGCAAAACTGCGCTGGCTGGCCGAGAACGAGCCGGAGAACGCCGCCCGCACCGCCGCCGTCTGCCTGCCGCACGACTGGCTGAGCTGGCGCCTCGCCGGACACGGCCCGGGCAGCGGCCGCGCCGGACTCGACGCGCTGCGCACCGACCGCTCCGATGCCTCCGGCACCGGCTACTGGTCCCCGCGCACCGGCGAATACCTGCCGGCGGTCCTGGAGCAGACGCTGGGTCACGTGCCGCTGTTGCCCCGGGTCCTGGGCCCCCTCGACGCGGATCAGCGCACGGCCGGTGGCGCCGTCATCGCGCCGGGCACCGGTGACAATGCCGGCGCCGCACTCGGCGTGGGCGCCGGGGTGGGCGATGTCGTCGTTTCCGTGGGGACCTCCGGCACGGTTTTCGCGGTCACTTCCGATCCCACCGCCGATGCCACCGGCCTGGTGGCCGGCTTTGCGGACGCCAGCGGCCACTTCCTGCCGCTGACTGCCACCCTGAACGCCTCCCGCGTCCTGGACGCGACGGCGGACCTGCTGTCCGTGGACCTTCCCGCGCTGACCCGGCTGGCGCTCGAAGCTGCGGAAGGTGCCGGCGGGCTGAGCCTGGTGCCGTACTTCGAGGGCGAGCGCACGCCCAACCTTCCCGACGCCACGGGGTCCCTGCACGGGATAACCCTGGCGAATTACACGCCGGCCAACCTGGCCCGCGCCGCCGTCGAAGGCATCGCCTGCTCGCTGGCGGACGGGTTGGCTGCACTGGCCGATCTGGGCATCGAGGCCCGCCGCATCATCCTGGTGGGCGGCGGTGCCCGGTCCGAGGCGCTGCAGCACGCGGTGTCGGCCGTGTTCGGCATGCCGGTTACCGTGCCGGAACCGGGGGAGTACGTGGCCGACGGCGCCGCGCGGCAGGCAGCCGCGGTCCTCGCCGGGGAATGGCCGCAGTGGACCGCTGCCGCCGCCTCCGTGGTGCAGGCCCCGCCGGCTCCGCACATCCTGGAGCGCTACCGCCGGGTTGCCGGTCTGGCCTAGGAGGGCAGAAGGGGGCTAGCGTTCCGGCCATGACCTCAGACCCAGTGGAGAGCAACCCGGACCACTATCGGGTGATATTCGAGAATGAGCGGGTGCGTGTGTTGGAGTACCGGGATGCTCCCGGGCAGCGCACGTCCGCCCATCATCATCCGGACAGCGTGATGATCACGGCCAGCGCGTTCCGCCGGCGGCTCGAGTCCGAGGGCAGGCAGTTGGATGTGGAGCTGCCGGCGTTAGCCGTCCGCTGGCTGCCAGCCCAGGAGCACTCCGGCGAGAATACCGGTGGGACGGACACCCACGCGTTCTTCGTCGAACTCAAGGAACCGTCCCCCGGGGCTGCCGCGCCGGGACGGCCGGCGCTGGGGCCCGACGCCCCTGAAGCCTAGGAGCCCCCCACCTCCACTCACACCCACCCACCCCCACCCCTCTCACCGAAATGGCAGAAAGTGCTCTTCTCAGCCCTGAGACGAGCACTTTCTGCCATTTCGGTGAAGAGCGTGTTACGAAACCCTTGTAATTTGTTTGGAATTACGTAATTCTCTAGACATGGTTTCGGAACATGAGGGTCGGCAGCGGGCGCTGGAAGCCCGGCTGCAGGCCGTGGAGGCGCGGGTCGCGGCCCTGGAACGGCGGGCGCAGGTCCGGGAACCGCCGTCGGACGCGGGCGAAGAATCCGACATTTTCTGGGCGCTGAACGGCGTGCGGGAGCGCTACCCCGATCCGGGAGCCGTCCTCTTCGCCGGCACCGCCGGCACGGCAGCGGGCGCGCGCTACGAGTACCAGTACGGACTGGAAACCGCGCACCTGCTCGACGTCGACTGGACCCGGTTCGCCGATTCCCT
Organism: Arthrobacter sp. zg-Y1219; assembly: GCF_030125545.1. Classification (NCBI taxonomy): domain Bacteria; kingdom Bacillati; phylum Actinomycetota; class Actinomycetes; order Micrococcales; family Micrococcaceae; genus Arthrobacter; species Arthrobacter sp. zg-Y1219. Next base: position 50,373 of record NZ_JASKLY010000016.1, on the reverse strand, counting down.
GGCCGCGCTGGGCCATCCCGTCCGGTTGGCGATCCTGCGTGCGGTGCTCGACGGAACCGAGACCGTCTCGGGACTCGTGGAAGAGCTGGGCTCCGGCACTTCCGGGCAGATCTATCACCACGTCCACCAACTGACCGCCGCCGGTTGGCTCGCGCCGCACGCGCGGTCCCGCTATCGCATTCCGCCGGCCCGGGTAATTCCGCTGCTGGCCATTCTGACTGCTGTCACAGGAGGTAACTGACATGCCCAGATCCAAACAGCGACGCACGATCGTGGGGATCCTCGCGGCCTCAGCGGTGCTGGCCTGCGGGCTGATCGCCGCGCCCTGGGCGCCGCGGTTGTCGACCGAGGTCTCCGGGGACGCCGCCCTGGCCGCGGCAGTGCGGCCGCTGCTGAAGAATTCCGCGGACAAGGTCAGCGTGGCCTACCTCGACGGCGGCTCCGTCCGGTTTGTCGGGTTCGGCGCCGATGACCGGACCGAATTCGAGATTGGCTCGGTGTCGAAGACGTTCACCGCTGCCCTGCTGGCGGACGCCGTCGAGCGCGGCGAGGTGACGCTGGAGACCACCGTCGCCGACATCCTCGGGGAGGACCTGATCGATCCCGACGCCGAGATCGGCACGGTCACACTCGCCGAGCTGGCCAGCCACCGCTCCGGGCTGCCCCGCGTCGGAACGGATCCCGCCTCGATCTTCTCCCTCTTTGCCGGATCTCTCCTGCACCGGGATCCCTATGCCGCCTCACCCGCCGAGGTCCTGGAGCGGGCACAGGCTGAATCGGTGGGCGGCCGGGGCAGCGTGAGCTATTCCAACCTGGGATATGCCTTTCTCGGGCAACTGCTGGCGACGGCCGCGGGGACGGACTATGCCGACCTGGTGCAGCAGCGAATCGTGGAGCCGTTGGGACTGCACGACACCTACACTCCGGTCACCGCCGACAACCTGCGCCCCGGTGCTCCGACGGGCAGGGGAGCCGGCGGGCTGGGGCAGGGGGCCTGGACCGGAAACGGCACCGCTCCGGCCGGCGGAATCCGCTCCACCGCCGCGGACATGACCACCTATGTGCAGGGGCTGCTGGCCTCCACGGCTCCGGGCAGCGCGGCGCTGGACCCGGTCTGGGACACCGGCGACGACGGCGAACAGGTGGGCCTGGCATGGTTCACCCAGGTCTCGGAGGCCTCGCCGGCCCGGTCCGCGACGTGGCACAACGGTCAAACCGGCGGGTACGCCGCGATGGTGGCGATGGACCGCGACGCCGGCCGGGCAGTGATCATTCTGTCCAATGTGGCAGCCGGTCAGGAAGAAGCCGCACTGACGCTGCTGAAGGAGGGCATCTGATGGCTCTCACCCTCGTGGCGTGGATGGTCTCCGGCTTCTTGGCCTTCTCCTGCCTTTCCCTGGCCTATTCCGCCTGGAAGCAGGAGGCTTGGCTGTCCGGACGCAGCCGGATGTCCCTGCTGGTCGGATTGTTGGAAGCCGCAACCATCGCGGGCATTGTCCGCCTTGTGACGCAGTGGAGCACGGGGACGGTGGTGGTATGGGTGGTGGCCGTGGCAGCACTGGCGGCAGCCGTTGCCGGACTGATCATTCGCTGGCATGACCTGCCTGTGCGGTCCCGGTCCGCGGAGATCGCCGCTCCGAAGGCATACCCGGAAAGTACCGGGGTGCCAGTGCAGGAGGATGCAGGGGCGCCAGAGCCGAACCCGGAGGCATACCCGGAAAGTGCCGGGGTGCCAACGGAGTCCGGCCGAACCGCGACGGCGACTGTTCTCCGGTCCAAGTCGCGGAAGGCGTCGCGGAAGAAACCGAAGAAGGAACCGGGCAGGGCAACAGTGGCCGGACACGCCTGCCTTCTTGCCGCCGTCGTCGGCTTGTCCTTTGTCATCGGCTAGCTGGCCGCCCCTCCCTCGCCACCCCGCCCCTCGCCGAGATGGCAGAAAGTGCACGTCTCAGGGCTGAGAAGAGCACTTACTGCCATCTCGCGGGGAAGGGGGAGGAGTTAGCCCGCGACTGCGTCGGCCGCCGCGGTCTCGGACGGCGAAGTACGGACCGCGGCGGTCATCTCGCGCAGGAAGCGGACGGCGGCGAGGTCGTCCTCGGCACCGCCGCCCTCGTGCCCGTTAAACGGCCACGCCGTGATCTGCTTCGGCCCGGAATAGGCGTTGTACGCGGCATACACGGTGGACGGGGGAGTGACGGGATCCATGAGCCCGGCCGTGAACAGAGCCGGTATGTTGGCCTGCGCGGCAAAGTTCACGCCGTCGAAGTAGCGCAGGGTCTGCTGTGCCCGCTCGGCCTCGGTGCGGTGGACGGACAGGAAGTCGCGGATCTCCCGGTACGGATAGGCATCGGTGATCTGCAGGGCGCGCGGAAAATCGGCCAGGAACGGCACGCGCGCGACGACGGCGCGCAGGCCCGGACAGAGCGCGGCGGTGGCCAGCGCAACGGCGCCGCCCTGGCTCATGCCGGTGACCGCCACCCGGCCCGGATCCACCGCCGACAGCTCGCGCGCCGCCTGCACGGCCCGCACGGCGTCGGTGAACAGCCGGCGGTAATAGTAGGTCTGCGGATCCAGGATGCCCCGGGTCATCACGCCGGGAACCTGCGGTCCTGCGCTGCCGGCGCCGTCCGCCGTCGCTCCCTTGCTCCAGGACGCGCCCTGCCCGCGGGTGTCCATGTGCAGGTGCGCGAAACCGGACCCCGCCAGGAGCAGGTTCTCGTGCGGCTCGCCGCGCCCGCCGCCGTACCCGACGTATTCCACCACGCACGGCAGCGGCTCGGCGGCGCCGTGCGGCACGCGCAGCCAGGCGTGCACCGGCTCCCCGTTCCAGCCGGCGAAGACGACGTCGTACACGTCCACCGCTTCCAGCACGGTGGGTTCGGCGGTGACGGTCAGGTTCAGGGGATGGGACTGCGCCTCGGCGAGGGTCTCGGTCCAGAACGAGCTGAAGTCGGCCGGACAGGTCTGGGAGCTGGTGTAGGCCGCGAGCTGGTCGGCGGGCATGTCGGAATACATGCAGAAATCCTAGCCGTTGAGGCTGGCCTCACAGACTTCGATGCCGCAGTGCAGCCGCCGGGTGGAATCCACCGTCCGCTGAGCACCGGTCAGCTCCACCTCCTGCCGAAGCCGGATATCAGCGCTCGATGCCCCGAACTGCAGCTCCAGCACACCCGCCTCCACGATCCGGGCGCCGCCGCGTCCGGTGAAGGCGGCGAGGTCCGCCGGCACCGTGAAGCCAACCCGGGCAGCGGCTCCGGCCGCCAGCGGCACCCGGACGTAACCGATCAGCCGCTGCACCGGCCGGACCACCGAGGCCACCGGATCGTGCAGGTACAGCTGGACGATCTCCGCGCTGTCGCGCCCGCCGGTATTGGTGACCGTGAGGCTGACTCGGGTTTCCCCGTCCACCGGGAACTGCTGCGGCCCGTCCAGGACCAGGTCGCTGAACTCAAAGCTGGTGTAGCTCAGGCCGTGCCCAAAGGCGAAGGCGGGGGTGGGGTCGATGTTGGAGACCTCGCTCGCCTGTCCCAGCGGCGCGGTCAGATAGGTTGCCGGCTGCGCGCCCGGGGAGGCCGGAACGCTGACCGGCAGCCGGCCGCTGGGGTTGGTCCGCCCGCTGAGCACGCCGGCCAGCGCAGGCCCGCCCTCTTCGCCCGGGAAAAACGCCTGCACGACGGCGGCGGCACGGCCGGGCGCGCCGCCCAGGGCATACGGACGGCCGGTCAGCAGGGTCAGGACCACCGGGGTTCCGGCCTCCAAGAGCTGATCCAGCAGCTGCTGCTGCACGCCCGGAAGCACCAGGGACTCCACGTCGCAGCCCTCTCCGCTGGTGCCGCGGCCGAAGAGTCCGGCGCGGTCGCCCAGGACGGCAATGACGACGTCGGCTTCCGCGGCTGCGGCCAGCGCCGCACCGAAACCGTCGGTGTCCGGGCCGTCAATGCTGCAGCCGGGCACCACGGTCACCATGCTGCCGGGGAATTCCCGCCGCACGGACTCGGCCACCGTGGGCAGGGCGATGCCGGTGTCGATGTCCGGATGCTGGCTGCCCACATGCGCGGGGAAGGAATAGCAGCCCAGGAAAGCCATCGGGTTGTCAGCATTGGGGCCGATCAGCGCGATCCGCTGCGGAGCCTGCAGCGGCAGGATGCCGTTGTTCGCAGTCAGGATGATGGCTTGTTCAGCCACCTCCGCCGCCAGCCGGCGGTTGGCGTCCGGATCCAGGAAGACGGTGCCGCGCAGCGCGCCGGCGGTGCCGGGGCCAGTGCCGGGGACGCTGCCCGCGCCGTCGGCCGCACTGTTGCCCGCGCCGTCGGCCGCTCCCAGTGAACCCGCCAGTGCCCCCGGAACCGGAGTCCAGTCCGCGTCCAGCAGCCCGAGCTCGATTTTCTGAACCAGCACGCGGCGCAGCGCACGGTCGATGACGGCGGAATCCAGCCGCCCGGACTCCACCTCCTCGATGAGGTGGTCGCCGAACGCGTTGACGGTGGGAAGTTCCACGTCCACGCCGGCGGTGAGGGCAGCGGAGGCGGCCTCGCCCAGGGTCCCGGCGACGCGGTGCAGATCCTTGAGGAAGGCGATCCCGAAGTAGTCAGCCACCACGGTGCCGGTAAAGCCCCAGGTGTCGCGCAGCAGCTTGGTCAGCAGGTCGGCGTCCGCGGCGGACGGGATGCCGTCGGCGTCGGTGTAGGCATGCATGACGGAGCGGACCCCGGAGTCCCGCACCGCCATCTCGAAGGGAGCGAGCACGACGTCGGCGAACTCCCGCGGACCAATGGACACCGGCGCGAGGTTCCGGCCGGCGCGGGAGGCGGAATAGCCGGCAAAGTGCTTCAGGGTGGCCACGATGCCCGCGCCCTCCAGGCCCTGGATGTAGGCGGTGGCAATGGTGCCGATCAGGTACGGATCCTCGCCGATGGTTTCCTCCACCCGGCCCCACCGCGCGTCGCGCACCACGTCAAGAACCGGGGCCAGGCCCTGGTGAATGCCCACCGAACGCATGTCGGCGCCGATCGCGGCGGCCATCCGGCGGATCAGCTCGGGGTTGAAGGTGGCGCCCCAGGACAGCGGCACCGGATAGGCGGTGGCGCCCCAGGCGGCGAACCCCGCCAGGCATTCCTCATGAGCCACGGCCGGGATGCCGAACCGGTTTGCTGCAACGATGCGCTGCTGCGTGCGCATCAGGGACAGGGCGCCGACGGCGGCATCCACCGGTTTGGTGCCGAAGGGCCGGGTCAGCTGGCCCAGCCCGTGCGGCAGCAGCGCCTCCAGGTCCACGGCGGTGTTCTGGTCATGCTGGTGCGGGGCCACTTCGCCGCCCTCGCTGGAGACGCCCACCCAGACCCCGAACAGCTGGGCGGTTTTTTCCCGCAGGGTCATTTCCCCGATCAGGGCTTCAACGCGCTCGGCGGCGGACAGGGAGGAATCGCGCCAGCGGGCGCGTTCAATAGTTGCATCGGTCATTATTTTCCTCCGACCCCCATGAGGCCTTGGACAAGTGCGCGGCGCGCAAAGAGGTACACGAGCAGGACGGGAATCATGGAGACGGTCACGGCGGCCAGGATCCCCGGTACGTTCACGCCGTACTGGGTTTGGAAATTGAACAGCCCGAGGGTGACCACCCGGGAGGATTCGGACTGGGTCAGGATCAGCGGCAGCAGGAATCCGTTCCAGCCCTGCAGGGCGGAGAACACCGCAATGGTGGAGAGTCCGCCCTTGGACAGGGGCAGCACCAGCCGCAGGAAGGTCCGGGTGGGGCTGGCGCCGTCCACGGACATCGCCTCGTAGAGTTCCGGGGTGATGTCGCGCATGGTGCCGGTCAGGATGAGGGTGCAGATGGGCAGGGCAAACGCCGCAGTGGGCAGGATGATGCCCAGCAGGGTGTCATACAGTCCCGCGGTGTTGATCAGATAGAACATCGGCACGATCACGGCCTGGACCGGGATGGCCAGCCCGAGCAGGAAAAAGCGGAACACCAGCGTGGTGGCGCGGCCCTGGCTGCGCACAATGGCGTAGGCCAGCGGCGGCACCACCAGCAGCACAATCGCAACCACGCCGCCGGTGACGATGAAGGTATTCAGGAAATAGCCGCCGAAGCCGCTCCGGAACACCTCCAGATAGTTCTCGAAGGTCAGGTTCGTGGGCAGCGAGAGCGGGCCGTTGGCACTGAAATCCGCGCGGCTCTGCACACTGGCGGCGATCATCACGTACAGCGGCAGCGCCACGATCACCAGCCAGAGCGCGGCGGCGGCACCGGCAATGTAGTTGGGGCGGGTACGCATTCAGAGTCCTTCCATGGTGCTGCGCATTTTGTCGTAGCCGGAGACCTTGACCATGATCAGGGAGATGGCGGTGGCCACCACCACCAGGACCAGGGCCACGGCGGCGCCGACGCCGAAGTCGAAGCGGCGGAAGGCCTGTTCGTACATGTAAAAGGCCGTGATGGTGGTTTCCGTGCCGGGTCCGCCGTTGGTCAGGATGAGCACTGTTTCGAAGGTGGTCAGCCCGCCCACCACCATCAGAATCACCGAGGTGATGATGCTGTTGCGCATCTGCGGCAGGGTGATGCTGAAAAAGGCACGGATCCGGCCGGCGCCGTCCACTTCGGCGGCCTGGTACAGCACCGGCGGCACGGATTTGGCCGCACCCTGGTAGATCAGGGTGTGGAACGGGGTGAACTGCCACATGCCCACAAAGATGATCACTCCGATGGCGCTCGCCTGGTGGCCGAACAGGTTTCCGTCACCGAACAGCCAGCGCAGCTGGGCGGGGATGCCGAAGTTCGGATCCAGCAGCGACCGCCAGAGGACGGAAATCGCGGCCGAGGACAGCAGCAGCGGCACAAAGTAGATGGCGCTGAGCACGGCCCGGTTGCGCTGTTTCCCCGCGGCCCAGACCCCCAGCAGGATGCTGACGGGGGTCTGGGTCAGGACGCCGAGCACAATGAACAGCAGGCTCAGCCACAGGCTTTGGAGCATCACCGAATCGCCGGCCAGCTCCTGCCAGTTCTCCAAACCCACGAACTTGGGTTCGCCGAGGCCGCGCCAGGAGCTGAAGGACAGCAGGACGACGGCGATCAGCGGCACCACGGCGAACAGTGCGAAGAAGAGCGTGGCGGGCAGGGTCCAGAGGAAGCCCGGACGGGTCTTGCGGTCCCGTCCACCCCGGGCCGGACGGGTCGATGCTGAGTCCTTCGGCGGAGCGGACCGGGGTGGATTGAGAGTAGTCATGAGAAGGTCCTAGAGCCCCTGCATGGCGGCGATGAAGCCGTCTTCGTCAATGCGCCCGCTGAAGAAATCGGCAACGGCGCCGTGGATGGTCGGCGTGGCCGACGGCGTGTACTCCTGGTCCCAGGAGAGCTGGAAGTTCGGTGCGTTCTGCACCACCTCGTACTGGAAACGGGCGTAGTCCGGGTTGGTGGCCTCGTCCAAGAACTGCTCGGTGTTGGTGGTGGTGGGCAGGTTGCCGATGGCCACCTGTTCCTGCACGAATTCATCCGAGTACATCAGCTTGAGGAAATCGCGCACGGTGTCCGGATAGCGGGTGTCGGCCAGCACCGAGTAGTAGTTGTTGGTGTTGCCGACCACGTTGGCCGGATCGCCCTTGCCGCCCTCGATCTCCGGGAACTCGCTGTAACCCAGGGAGTTGGCGGCGAACTCCGGTGCCGCGTCGCGGTGGGTTGAATAGGCCCAGGAGCCCATCAGCTCGAAGCCGGCCTGTCCGCTGGACAGCAGGGAGGCCGAACCGCCGTCGGTGAATTTCACTGACTGGTAGTTGCTTCCGAAGGCTCCGCTGTCCACCAGCTCCCTGAGCATGCCCAGGGCCTCGCGGCTTTCCTCGGACTCCCAGACGCTGGTGTCTCCGTTCAGGGCGGCTTCGAAGAGCTCGGGTCCGGCGACGCGGTCATAAACGTAGGAGAACCACATCTGGGTGGGCCATTCGTCAGCGCCGCCCAGGGCGATCGGGGTGACTCCCGCGGCCTTGAGCTGCTCCACGGCCGCCATCAGGTCATCCCAGGTGGCAGGAGGTTCGGTGATGCCGGCGGATGCCAGCACTTCCTCGTTGGAAAAGAGCATCACCGGCTGGGTGCCGCGCATCGGGATGCCGTAGACCTCATCCTCGACCGTTGCCGCCTCCAGCACGGTGGGAAGGAACCCTTCCCGGAGCTGCGGATCCTCCTCCATGAAATCGTTCAGCGGCATCAGCAGGCCTGCGTCCACGAAGTCGGTGATGGACCCGCCGCCCCAGTTGAAGAACACGTCCGGCGCGGAATCGGTGTCGATGACGGTCTGCAGCTTTTGCTGGTATTCGGCTCCGGGAATGGTGTCCAGGACAACCTTGACGTCGGACGTTTCATTGAACTTGTCGACCATGGCCTGCTCAACGGTGTTGCCGGCGTCGCCGTACACCAGGACATGCACCTCATTTTCGGGGCGGTCGGAGGACGCCCCGGTGTCGCCGCCCGAACAGGCTGCGAGGGAAAGGCCCAGAACCAGCGCGCTGGTGGCAGCGGCGGCTGGGCGGAACCAGCTGGTGGTGTTCTTCATTGAACTGCTCCTCGTGAACGGCTGTTCCGAAAGTTTCGTAACAGTTGCCGAAAGTTAGCGGATGCCGATAGCTTAGGTGGGGAAGTTTATGATCTGCAACACTTTTTTGGCAGAACTTCTCCGATTCCTACCGAGCACTCAGGAGAACGGCATGTCCGCATCGACACCCTCCGCCCGCGTAACCCTGGCGGAACTGGCCTCCGAGGCCGGTGTTTCGCTCTCCACGATTTCGAAAGTTCTGAACGGCAGGAGCGACGTTTCCCGGGAAACCCGCACGAAAGTTGAGGGACTGCTGGATGAACACGGCTATCGTCGGCGCGGCTCCCGGACACCGAAATCCCGCCTGTTGGAGCTGGTCTTTCACGAACTCGAGAGCGCCTGGGCGCTGGAGATCATCCGGGGCGTGGAAAACGTGGCCCGCGAAAACGGGCTCAGCGTGGTGCTGACGGAAAGCGGAACACGGCATGCTCCCGGCCCCGAGTGGGTGGAGGGCGTCATTGCCCGCCAGCCCGCCGGCGTCGTACTGGTGTTTGCTGACCTGGCCCAGGATTGCCGGCGGCGGCTGGAAGCGCGCTCGATTCCCTTCGCGATCATCGACCCGGCCGGGGATCCGGCGCCGGATGTGCCGTCGGTGGGATCCGCCAACTGGGCCGGTGGGATGATGGCGACCCGGCACCTGATCGACCTGGGGCACACGCGGATCGCGGCCATTACCGGGCCGGAGGACGTGATGTGTTCACTGGCCCGGATTGACGGTTACCGGACGGCGCTGAACGCGGCAGGGCTGCCCTTTGACCGGCAGCTGATCCGCTACGGGAACTTCCATGTTGACGGCGGCCGCGACCATGCGCTGGAACTGCTGCGCCGACCCAACCGGCCCACGGCCATCTTCGCCGGCAGCGACATTCAGGCGCTGGGCGTGCTGGATGCGGCCCGCCAGCTCGGCATCTCCGTGCCCGGCGAGCTCTCGATCGTGGGATACGACGATCTGCAGGTGGCCCGCTGGTCCAGCCCGGCGCTGACCACGGTGCATCAGCCGCTGATCGAGATGGCCGAGGAAGCCGCGCGCATGGTGCTGATGCTCCGGGAGGGGGAGGTGCCGAACAATCTCCGCCTGGATCTGGCGACGAGCCTGGTGGTGCGGCAGAGCACGGGGCCGGCGCCGGAAGCCGTGCGTCCGCTGGCCGCGGCGGGATAGGCCGGCGCATCGACGCCGGGGCGCCGCGAAACGGCACGACGGCGACACCGGCACCACGGCAACACCGGCCGCCATCGTTCAGCGGCCGGCCGCTTCCGCTCAGGCCGGCTTGGTGGCTTCCGCCTCGGCGGCAGCCCGGCCGCCCTCCAGCGCCGCCATGCCGCCGCGCCGGTAGGCGGGAGTCGCCGCGGCGAGGATCAGCGTCATCAGCGCGCAGCAGCCGATGATCACTGCTGACATTGCCAGGGCCCGGCCGCCGAAGACACCCACCAGCGGGCTGACGACGCCGGCAACTCCCACCTGCAGCGCACCGATCAGGGCCGCGGCGGAACCGGCCATGTGCCCGTAGTTGCCCAGCGCCATGACCGTGGCGTTCGCCGCGATCAGTCCGTGCATGCCCAGCACCAGCCACAGGCCCCCGGCCAGGCCGAAGACCCCGCCGAAGCCGGTGGCGATGATGACCGGCAGCAGCAGGGACAGCCCCAGCAGGATGGGCACGGCGATGCGCAGGATGCTCATCGGCGACGCGCGGTGGACCAGGGCGGCGTTGGCCTGGGCGGAGATGACCATCCCGGCGCCGTTGATCGCAAACACCAGCGCGTACTGCCCGGCGGTGAGGCCGTACTCATCCTGGAACACGAACGGTGAACCCACCACATAGCTCATGATGACTGCCATCCCGAGGCCGGGAATGAAGGCCAGGGCGAGGAAATGCCGGTCCCGCAGCAGCACCCGGTACCCGGTGAAGGCGCTGGGCCCGCCGCTGCCCCGGCGCCGTTCGGCCGGCAGCGTTTCGGGCATGAAGCGCCAGACGATCAGCACCAGGATGAGCCCGATCAGGGCCAGCGCCACAAAGACCGCCCGCCACTGCCAAATGCCGGCCACGGCCTGCCCGAGGGTGGGAGCCAGCAGCGGTGCCAGTCCGATGATCAGCATCAGCCGGGACAGCAGCCGCGCGGCGTCGGAGCCGACAAAGCGGTCCCGGATCACGGCAATTGCCACCACGCCGGCGGCGGCGTTGAAGAATCCCTGCAGGATCCGCAGCGCGATCAGTGAACCGATGCCGGGAGCGACGGCGCACAGCAGCGACACGATGACGTGCAGGCTGATGCCGATCAGCAGCGGCAGCCGCCGCCCAAACCGGTCCGAGAAGGGCCCGATGACCAGCTGCCCGACGGCGGCGCCGATCAGTGTGCCGGACATGGTGAACTGGGCCGCGGCCTGGCTGGTCTGCAGATCCGCCGCCACGGTGGGCAGCGACGGCAGATACATGTCGGTGGTGACCGCAGGCAGCGCCGCCAGGGCGCCGAGCATCAGGATGTACTTGATCCCTGGATGGTAAGAGGGTCGGGTGCCCTGTGCCCTGGCGGGGTTGCTCAAGCGGCGCTCCTTGCGGTGGTGAAAAGGAAGGAAAAGGGGGAGGGAGGCCCAAACGGGCCCCGTTCAGCCTAGGGCCGGACCGCAGGCGGGAACAAGGGTTCCGGGCAGTGGCGTGTGCCACTCCGCTCCGGGGCCGGGACCGGCCTGCGGCGGTCCCCGTGACGCGTTTCTGCTGCGGATCCGGAGGTTGGAAGTTCGGTGCAGCCGGACCCGCCGACATCGTTGACCGGGCCCGAAGCACGCCACACACTGGAATTATCCTGCCGCGCCGCCTTTCGAGAGGTGAACTCCATGGACAAGAGATTCCTGAACTATCCGGAATGGCAGGACACCGCCGACACCCTGCACATGTTTCTGCAGATGGCCGGCAAGGTGAAGCTGGAGCGCAGCTACAAGCGGCCCGGCTGGTCGCATGTGCGGTTGGACCTGACGATTCAGGGCATCGGCACCGGCATCATCCCGGTCGAGGACCGCAATTTCGAAATCTTCTTCAATCTCGCCCAGCATCATGTGAACGTGCAAAACAGCTTGGGGACGCGGGCCCGGATTCCCTTGGGTGACGGGCTGAGCGTCGCGGCGTTCCATCAGCAATTAATGGGAGCGCTGGACGACATCGGCACGCCGACGCCGATCAACACCACGCCGCAGGAGTTCTACGATCCCATCCCCTTCGACGAGGACTACCAGCACCACGCCTACGATCAGGAGGCGGTGGAACTCTTCCTCGCGAACCTGCACTTTGCCCACCGTGCCCTGGCCGGGTTCCTTTCCCCGATGCGAGGGAAAATCGACATGCCGGCGTTCTGGTTCGGCACCATGGACCTGGCCGGCAATGTGTTCAGCGGCCAGCCGGCGCCGTATTCGGGTTCGGACACGATCGGCAGGAACTGCTACGACGAGCGGTTCTGCGAGGTCGGATTCTGGCCCGGCGACACCAAAACCCCGGAACCGTCGTTTTATGTTCTGCCGTATCCGTTCCTGGCGAGCATTGGCAGCTACGGGACGCTGCTGATGCCGGAGCGGGCACAGTTCCTGGCCTCCGAGAACGAGTTCCTTTTCAGCTTGGAGGATGCCTTCGCGGCGCCGGATCCGCAGCAGGCGGTGCTCGACTTCTGCCGGTCCAGCTTTGGTATTCAGCAGCGGCTGGACCGGTGGAAGGACCTGGACTGGATCACCGAGCCGCTGACCTATCCCAAGTAGCGGGGCCGACTTATGACAAAAAGGTGAGGGAAACAAAGACGAAAAGGCACCCGAACACGATGAAGAAAGCGCCGATGAGGCGCATGAAGCCAGGGGTTGGGGAGAACGAAGGGGAAGCCTTGACACCCATCGGCCGGTAGCCTTTGGCAGCTTCGGATGTGGCTTTGGCCGACTGATTGAGATCGGTGGCCAAGCAGATGCCAATCAGCACCACCAAGGCGCCCATAACGGGAAACCAGACCGGCGGACTGCCGGCGCTTTTTCCGGTGGTTATGCCGATGAGCGTCACAATGAATCCAACAGCAAACACGGCGAACGTCAGGATGTACAACGCCTTCAGCGGCTGCGGCAGTGACTTGATGAAAGTGACCACGGATTCCCCCAGAGCTGGAACGGACGGCTAAGCGGCCTGCCGCACCTCGGCAACGCCGGGTGCCACAGCGGGGTTGAGCCTACGCGCTGAACCGGGCGGATGCCCGCCATCCGCAGATTCCGACTGCGTGTCTTCGCCACTCTTGCGACTATGTCCGACGCCGGACGCCTGGCCGCGCACCGGTTCCCACCGTATGTGGCAGGTGTGGCTGGTGTGACCTCAGGAGCCACAGAAGTGATCAAACAGTGGGAACCAGTGCTCGGGTCGGGGTCAAACCGGTGTCAACCGGCGGGCAGGCCCTTCGGTGGGGGTCCAGACGGCGGGGGATCCAAAGTACAGACATCCAAAGTACAGATAAGGGTCCTAAGAGGGCCCGAGCAGCATTCGTAGTACAGCTAACGGGCTCATTTCGCCGGCGAGACCCCATTATCTGTACTACGGATATTCGCTGGCCCCATTATCTGTACTACGGAATCTGCCCTACGGACGGAGCAGGAGAAACCACGGATGAGTGCTGGTGGAGGGTCTGCACGGAATGATTCCCCGGGCATAAGTCATCCTCCGGCGGGCAGGCTCACATGGAGGCGCTGCCGAAGGTCCGCCAGGAAAGGCTGCGGGCCAACGAGCTCATCGTTCCACCGCGATCCATCAAACGGTTGATCTTGCTCGCACGGACCGGTTTCCGTGGGGGAGGGCAGGAGCCGCCGCGATACGATACGAACGAATCCGTTGGCAACCGCCGGTCGCCCCGGCAGCAGCACCCAAGCACCGCGACGAGAGAGCCCGATGACCCCCCGCACTTTGTTCCGCACCCTGGCCTTCGCCGAGGCCGTCACCTGGACCCTGCTTCTGGCCGGCATGTTCGCCAAGTACGTCCTGGGCAACGAGGCCTTCACCCCGATTGCCGGCGGCCTGCACGGCTTCGTGTTCCTGTCCTACGCCGCGAGCACCGTCTTCGTTGGCATCAACCAGAAGTGGTCGCTGGGCACCATCGGCCTGGGCCTGGCCACTGCTGTCATCCCGTATACGACCATTCCCTTCGAACGGACCATGGACCGCCGGGGACGGCTGGCCGGCGGGTGGCGGCTGGCCCCCGGCGGCGAAACCCCGGTGAGCTTCCCCGAGAAAGTCCAGGCCGTGGTGCTCCGCCGTCCGGCCGCCTCGGCGGTGGTGGTGCTGGCCGGCATCGCCGTCGTCTTCGGCGTGCTGCTCCGCCTGGGCCCGCCCGTTTCGCTGAGCTGATCCGTCCGCGAAATGGCAGAAGGTGCGCGTCCCAGCGCTGGGAAGTGCACCTTCTGCCATTTCGGGGGAGTTTGGGGGTCCCGGGGTGTTCCGCCGAGCCCGTCCCGGAGCGTCTGGGGGCCTGCCCAACTACAGTGGAACGAGGATTATTCGCAGTGGCACCGTTGGAGGGTTAGGGCATGACAATCGGAAACCGAGGCGCCCCGCTGGTGGTGGGTCACCGCGGCAACAGCGGGCTGGCGCCGGAGAACACCGCCGTGGCCTTCGCGCAGGCCCGGGCGGCGGGCGCGGCCATGGTGGAAACCGATGTGCGCCTCACCGCTGACGGCGAGCTGTTCCTCTTTCACGACGGCACCGGCCGCCGCACCACCAATGTGGCGGAGGTCTTTCCGGAGCGTGCCGATGCTCCGATCGTTTCCTTCACCGCTGCGGAACTGCGGCGGCTGGACGCCGGGTCCTGGTTCGGTGAACAGTTCACCGGGGAGCCGATCCTGTTCCTCTCCGAGCTGCCGGCCACGGTTGGCTTCGGCATGGGCATCAACCTGGAGATCAAGGCTCCGCAGGACTCACCCGGCGTGGAGACCGCCCTCGCCGCCGCGCTGACCGGACCGGACTGGGTGCGCCTGCTGGAACACCACCCGGTCACCGTCAGCTCCTTTGACCGGGCAGCTGTCCGCACCTTCGCCGCGGCCGCTCCCGGTCTGCCGGTGTGGCAGTTGGCGGGGCGGGTTCCGTCGGCACGGTTGCTGGCCCAGCTCGCCGGCCGCGGTGTGCGGGGAGTGGTGGCCGAGCACCGCTTCCTGACCCAGTCCGGCGCCGCCGCCATCCGGGCGGCGGGCCTGGGCCTGTGGGTCTACACGGTCAATACCGTTCCGGAGATGACCCGGGTCATGAACCTGGGCGTGGAGGCAATCATCACTGATTTCCCCGGCACCCTCGTGGAGCTGCTGGACGGCGCGGGTTCCGTCGCCGGCTAGCGCCCCGACTAGCGCCGCCGGCTAGGTCCGCCGCCGGCTAGGGCAGACTAGGGGTGCCGGACGCCGTCGCCGGCCAGCACCGCCCGGTACCCTTCCCGGAACGTCGGATAGGCGAACTCGAAACCGGTGCCGCGCAGCCGGGCGTTGGACAGTTTCCGGTTTCCGCCGCGGCTGGATTCAGTGCTGGAGTCCGCCGGCGCGTCCGGCAGCTCGGCGGCCAGTTCGGCCGCGAGGAACCGCAGCACCTCGGCCAGGTCCACCGGCTCGTCGTCGACGCCCACATACAGCGGCGCGGGATCCGGTACCGCAGTGGTCAGGTGCACGATGGCCGCCGCGGCGTCGTCCCGGTGGATCCGGTTGGTCGGCTGCGGCCGGTTGGGCACGACGGCGGTGCCCCCGGTGACCGCATCGATCAGCCGGGTGCGGCCCGGCCCGTAAATGCCTGACAGCCGGAGCACGACGGCGTCCGGCCGGCGCGCGTGCAGCAGCTCCTCGGCCTCGAGGATCACGGCACCGGTCACCGTCGCCGGTGCGGCCGGCGTTTCCTCGTCCACCACACCGCCGTCGGCGTCGCCGTACACCGCGGTGGAGGAGACGAACAGGATCCGCCGCGGCCGCACGCCGTCGCGCTCCAGCGCATCCAGGACGTTTGCCGTGCCGTCCACATACGCTGCACGGTAGGCCGCTTCACTGCGGCTGCCGGCGGCCACGGCGATGACGACGACGCCGGTATCGGCAGGAATGCGCGGCAGCTCGCCGCGGGTCAGGTCGGCGGCCTGGCCGGTGAGCGGAGCGGGGATTTTCTCCGGGGAACGGCGCCAGCCGAGCACGGAAAAGCCGGCCGCGGCGAACCGCAGGCCGGCTTCCGTGCCCAGATCGCCGCAGCCGGCAATCAGGACGGTCACAGTGGGCTTCTACTCGGCCAGTGCGGCGAGGACGGCCTTGGCCACGTCTTCGCTGGACTGCGGGTTCTGGCCGGAAATCAGGTTCCGGTCGCGGACCACGAAGCTGGACCAGGCGGGGCCGGTTTCCACTTCGGCGCCCTTGTTGCGCAGCACTTCCTCGACGAACCATGGGGTGTTCTCCCCGGTGCCGCCATTGAGTTCTTCCTCATCGGTGAAGACGGTCATCTTGCGGCCGGCAAAAACGAAGTCGCCGTTCTCCGTCTCGGCGCTCAGCAAGCCTGCCGGGCCGTGACAGAACGGAGCGATGATCTTTCCGTCGGTGTCGGCTGCAATCAGAATCCGGCCCAGGTCCTTGTCGAAGGCCAGGTCCGACATGGGGCCGTGCCCGCCCGGCATGATCACGGCGTCGTACTCCGCCGGATCCGCGTCAGCCAGGGTCAGCGGAGCGGAGAGCTCGGCGTCGATGAAGGAGAGGTAGTTGGTGAAGGCCACGGCCTTTTCCTCGCCGCCGGCGGAGGCCGGGTCCAGGCTGACCTGGTCAACGGTGGGCTTGACGCCGTTCGGGGTGGCGATGCGGACGGTGTGGCCGGCTTCGCGCAGGACGCGGTGGGATTCCACGAGTTCCTCGGCCCAGTAGCCGGTGGGATGCTCGCTGCCGTCCTTCATCGTGAGGGAATCGGCTGCTGAAACGACCATGAGGATGTTAGCCATGAGAAAGTTCTCCTTCTGTGGGGGAAAGGTGGGGGAAAGGTGGTGCCTGTGCCGGGCGGGTGGTGCGCTGCCGCGGCGGGTGCTTACTTGCCGGAAGCGCTCTTGCTGGCGGCGTCGAGCTCGGCGTACGTGGCGTCGTCGAGCACCAGGTCTGCGGCGGCGAGGTTTTCCTCGAGGTGCTTGATGGAGCCGGTGCCCGGGATCGGCATGATCACGGGGGAGCGGCGCAGCAGCCAGGCCAGGGCCACCTGGGAATCGGTGGCGTTCAGGCGCTGCGCGGCTTCGGCCACGGGGCCGCCCGGCTGGGCCAGTTCGCCGGCGGAGATCGGAGCCCACGGAATGAAGCCGATGCCGTTGGCCTCGGCGTATTCCAGCACGTCCTCGGAGGAGCGGTCGGTGAGGTTGTAGCGGTTCTGCACGGTGGAGACGGTGAAGTACTTGTCGGCGGCCTTGAGCTGCTCCACCGAAACCTGGGACAGGCCCAGGGCCTTGATCTTGCCTTCCTGCTGCAGGTCGCGCATCACGGCGAACTGCTCTTCGGCCGGAACCTCGGGGTCGATGCGGTGCAGCTGGAACAGATCCAGGGAATCCACCTTGAGCTTGCGCAGGCTCAGTTCGACCTGCTGGCGCAGGTACTCCGGGCGGCCCAGGGGCACCCAGACGTCAGGTCCGGTGCGGGCAAAGCCGGCCTTGGTGGCGATGCGCACGCCGTCGGGATACGGATACAGCGCCTCGGCGATGATCTCCTCGCTGACGTTGGGGCCGTAGGAATCGGCGGTGTCGATGAAGTCAACACCCAGCTCCACGGCCCGGCGGACGACGTCGACGGCGGTGCCGCGGCTTTCGGGCTCGCCCCAGATGCCGGGGCCCACGATGCGCATGGCGCCGAAGCCAAGACGGCGGACCGTGCCCAGGTCCTTGAGATCAATGGTCAGGGGGACGGGGGTTACGCTCTGCTCTGTCATATAGGCGGCAACACGGGCTGCCGCGGGCTTATTCCTCAGCACACTGAGGTTTCGTTTCCCTCCCTCCCTCCTCGCGGAGGTTTCCGGAGCGGTCGCGGACCGTATCTGACCGCGGCACCGTTCCCCGCCGTCGTCAGCGGTTCTACCGTGGATGCCATGGACTGGAAAATTGAGCTGGTACCCGTGCCGGTCTCCAACGTGGATGCCTCCAAGGCGTTCTACGTGGACCAAGTGGGATTCAACGCTGACTACGACGAACGCATTAGTCCAGAACTGCGGTTTGTGCAGCTGACGCCGCCGGGATCTGCGTGTTCGGTGGTGATCGGTCCGGGCACAACGGACATGGTGCCCGGAACCCAGCGGATCCAGATCGTGGTGCCCAACGCCGCCGAGGCGCGGCAGCACCTGGTGGACCACGGCATTGAGGCCAGCGACATTGCGCCGCTGGACTGGGGCACGTTCGTCTACTTCAGCGATCCGGACGGCAACCAATGGTCGCTGCAGGAGCTTCCGGAAATCGCCCCGACGCTGCCGTCGGACTCCTCCTGACGGGGACTCTTTGCAGTGTTACGGGCAGGGAGGCAGCCCACCCGCCCCCGACTAGGATCGAGGGATGGCCCTTACGGATGACGCGATAACCAAGATCAAGGACATGATCATCGGCGGAGAGCTGTCCCCGGGGGACCGGCTGCCGCCCGAGAAGGAACTCAGCGAGCAATTGGGTCTGTCCCGCAATTCGCTGCGGGAAGCGGTCAAGGCGTTGGAAGCCGTCCGGGTATTGGACGTCCGGCGGGGCGACGGCACGTACGTCACCAGCCTTGAGCCTCGGCTGCTGCAGGAATCCACCGCGTTCATGGTGGACCTGCATTCGGACACCTCGTTGGTGGAGCTCTTCGAAGTCCGGCGCATCCTGGAATCCTCGGCCGCAGGCATGGCGGCCAGACGGATCACCCAAGCGGAGCTGGCCCGATTGGAGGCGGACATCGCAGGCGTGGACGCGGGATCCGTGGATGACCTCATCGAGCATGACCTGCGGTTCCACGAGAGCATTGCCGACGCCGCGGGCAACGGCTACCTCTGCGGGCTGCTTTCAGGCCTGAACAGTCGAACGGTCCGGGCACGGATCTGGCGCGGCCTCACAGAGCAGGGCGCGGTGGAACGCACTCTGGCGGAGCACAGGAGCATCGTCGCGGCCCTGCGGTCGGGGGACGCAGAATTGGCGCGCGCCGCCACCATGCTGCACGTGAGCGGCGTGGAACAGTGGGTCAAGGAGGCGCTCGGCTGACAGACGCCAGCCGCGTAAGTCGGGCTGCTCAAACGGGAAGGTCCGGTGCGCGCACGCGCACCGGACCTTCCCGTTTTTACGTCTTGAGGGGTGAGGCTACTCGCCGACGGGCCTCAGCCGCAGACCGTCCATGCCACCGTCGACCGCCAGGCAAACGCCTGCGGTGGACTTGTTCCGAGGACTGGCCAGGTAACAGATCGCCTCGGCGACCTCTTCGGGCTCCACCATCCGGCCGTGCGGCTGGCGGGCGTTCAGCGCTGTCCGCTCCGCCTCGGGATCAGCGGCTTTGCTCAGCAGCCCCCCGATCCATGGAGTGTTGGCCGTGCCGGGGCTGACGCAGTTCACCCGGATCCCTTCGCGGATGTGGTCGGCGGCCATCGCCAGCGTCATGGAGCGGATGGCACCCTTACTCGCGGAATACAGTACCCGCTCCGGGAGCCCGGCTGCAGCGGCAATCGAGGAGGTGTTCACAATCGCAGCATGCGCTGATTCGCGCAGGTAGGGCAGCGCCTCACGGGATACCCGGGCCACGGACAGCACGTTCACGTTCAGAACGCGGGCCCACTCGTCGTCGTCATTCGCCGCGACGTCGCCCTGGGCGCCAATGCCCGCGTTATTGACGACGACGTCGATGCCTCCCAGCACCCGGGCGGCCTCGGCGACGGCGGAGCGCACGGAATCGGAATCCCCGACGTCGCAGCGGATTCCCACAGCCCCTGCGGGCGCCTGTTCCGGACGCAGGTCCAGGACGGCAACCTTTGCACCCGACTCCAGCAACCGCTGCACCGTTGCTGCCCCGATGCCGGAGGCTCCGCCGGTGACGATCGCTGCCAGTCCCTCAAATTCCGCTGCCATCACTTGCCTGCCTCAATCCGGTGGTACTCCTGGCGCTGTTTGCCCAGCCCCTCGATTTCAATCTCGGTGACGTCCCCGGCCTGCAGGTAAGGGAAGCGTCCGGAGAAGGCAACGCCCTCCGGGGTACCGGTGCAGATGATGTCGCCCGGCTCGAGTTGCATGTACTGGGAGAGG
Organism: Arthrobacter sp. zg-Y1219; assembly: GCF_030125545.1. Taxonomy (NCBI): domain Bacteria; kingdom Bacillati; phylum Actinomycetota; class Actinomycetes; order Micrococcales; family Micrococcaceae; genus Arthrobacter; species Arthrobacter sp. zg-Y1219. The sequence continues at coordinate 30,565 of NZ_JASKLY010000016.1, read as the reverse complement.
TCGCGGACGATATCCGTCACGGAGAAAATCATGTCCCTGGTGGACGAGTCCTGCCGCGGTTCCCCGTTGACCCAACTGCGCAGACGCAGGTCCGCGGGATCAATGCTGTCGGCTGTGCGGAGCACCGGTCCGGCGGGCAAGAAATCCTTCACGCATTTGCCCTTGCTCCACTGACCGCCGGAGACGTCCATCTGGTAGCTCCGCTCCGAAAGGTCGTTCACCGTCATGTACCCGCCGATGGCGTCAGCGGCCTCGGCATCGGACTGCAGGTAAGCGGCGGGCTTGCCGATGACGATGGCCAGTTCCACTTCCCAATCGGTTTTTTCCGAGGCCGGCGGGATGCCCACGGCGTCGTAGGGCCCGGTCAGCGTGTTCGGCGTCTTGAGGAAGACAATCGGGTGCGTCGGCGGCTGCGCGCCGGATTCCGCGGCGTGCGCGGCGTAGTTCTGACCGATGCAGATGATCGCCGAGGGACGGGCGACCGGAGCGCCGATCCGCTGCCCGGCCGGGTTGACGGCGGTCAGTTCGCCGGCCGCGAGAGCTTGGGCCACCCGCGCCGGGCCCTCGGACCAGAAGTCGGGATCGATGTCCGCGACAATGCCGGCCAGCGAGTAGGAGGTGCCGTTCTCCACGACAACGGGGGTTTCCGAGCCCTTGGGCCCGATGCGCATGAATTCCATAAGGTTCCTGTTCGATCGATGGTGCGTTGGTTCAGCCGGTGGTGTGTAGGCAGGTTTTGGTCAGCGGATGAAACCGAGGGCGGCTGCATCGGCCCAGAATTGTTCGGGGATGGCGGCGCCGCTCAGGGCAACATTTTGTTCCACCTGTTCCGCCGTGCGCATGCCCAGGACGATGGCGGCCACTGCCGGTTCCCGATAAGGGAAGGCGAGGGCAACTGCGGGAAGCGTGGTGTCGTGCTTCTCCGCCAGATCGGCCAGGGCATTGGCACGCTCCAACATCTCCGGCGGTGCGGGGGCGTAGTTGTAAGTGGCGTCGGGGGCCGGCCGGTCCTTGGACAGCAGCCCGGAGTTGAAAACACCCACGTCCACAATGCCCACCCCGCGCTCGCGGCAGGCGCTGATCAGGTTCCCGGCGGCGGCCTGTTCCAGCAGCGTGTAGCGGCCCGCAAGCATGACGACGTCGACGTCGGCCTCCCGGACAAAGCGTTCCAGCATCGCCGACTGGTTCATCCCGGCGCCGTAGGCACCGATCACGCCCTGGTCCCGAAGCTCTGACAGGGCAGGAACGGCGCCGGCCACTGCCTCGTCCCAGTGTTCGTCCGGGTCGTGGATGTACACCACGTCCAAGCGGTCCGTGTTCAGCCGAACCAGGCTCTCCTCAATGGAGCGCAGCACTCCGTCGCGGGTGTAGTCGTAGATCCGGGTGAGGTCATCGGGTACGTCAAAGCCCTCCGTGTCCCTGCCCCCGGGTGCCGGATTGGGGCGAAGCAGCCGCCCCACCTTGCTGGATAGCAGATAGCTGTCCCGGGGTTTTCCGGACAGCACCTGCCCAAGCCGGCGTTCAGCCAGTCCCAGGCCATAGTGGGGTGCGGTGTCGAAGTGCCGGATGCCCTGCTGCCACGCTGTTTCGACGGCGTCCAGAGCCTCGGCGTCTGGTACGGCACGGTAGAGGTTGCCGATGGGGGCTGCGCCGAAGCCCAGCGCGCCGGTGCTCCGGATGCGCTCCACGGTTTGGTTTTCACTCATGCGTTGTTCCTGCTTTCATGTAAATCCGTTCGGCGTTGCCTTCGGCAACAGCTTCGCGGTCCGGTGCGCTGAGCACGCAGAGCGTATCCTCCAGCAGCAAGGTCCACCAGCTCGCATAGGTGTCCCGCGGTGCCCGGGCGGTGGACACCGGCCAGTCACTGCCCAAGAGCAGCCGGCCCGGGTCCGCGATCTCCAAGGCCGCGGCCAGGAACGGTCGTATCTGTGCTTCGAGCGGTCTCTCCGGAGCGGCCTCCGGCGCCAGTCCCGATATTTTGACCGTCACATTGGGGCAGTCCGCCAGCCGCTGCAGGTCCCGCGCCCAGGGTCCGACGACGCCGGATGCCACCGGGGGCTTGCCCAGATGGTCCAGCACAATGGTCAGTTCGGGAACCTGCCGGGCGAAGGCTTCCAGCTCCGGGAGCTGACCTGAGCGAACGGTGGCATCAAAAACCAATCCGGCAGCGGCCACTGCCCTTGCTCCGGCAATCATGGCCGGTGCAACGAGCGCACCGGGTTCCAGCGACTGGAAATTACGCCGGACGCCGCGCACCAGCGGAATCCGGCTCAACCGGTCCAGCTCCGTGGTCAGGCGGGTGTCGTCCTCCAGCGTCACTGCCGCCACGACCGCACCGATCCGGGGATCCCGCCGGGCCTGGTCCTGCAGCCACAGGGTTTCGTCCAGGGCCTGATCGGAACGACAGCCGGCTTCAACGAGCACTATTTTCCGCACCGGCGACATGCCCGCGTCCAGCCCTGGGCACAGATCGGCGGCCAGACGGGGGACGTTCAGGACCGGACGGTCCTCCAGCCATGGGTAGGAAAACCGCCGCGGATCCCAGAAATGGACGTGGGTGTCCGTGATCCGCACGCTAGGCTCCCGGCAGCGAGGAGCCGGTTGTCCGCACGCCGATGGTCAGGAGCAGATTGGCGTACTGTCGCTGGTCCCCGCTGGCGATCACCACGCCGACGTCGGATCCCCGGGCGGCCTCGTAAAACGCGTGCCGCTCGTGGCCGAGCACCGGAACCTCCCGCCCCAGGAGGGCCCGGTAGCCGCCGACGCACGGTGCCCAGGCGCCGTCGTCGTCGGTCATGATCTCCGCTGACTCAATCGGACTGCTGACCGCCAGGACTTCCAGAATCTGGTCCACGGTGAGCAGGCCGGGACGCAAATTCAGGGCGATGCGCCGGGCGGACGCGGGGGCACCGGTGTTGTGGGGATAGTTGCCGTCGGCGATGAGCACTTTGGTGCCGTGGCCGGACGACGCCAGCGCCTGCAGCAGGTCGGGGTGGGTGAGTTCGAAGCTGAGCATGGGTTTTTCCTTTAGCTGGACCGGTGTGGCAGGAGGATCGAATCAGCCGGCGGCGGCCAGTTTCCGGTCTTCTTCCACGCGCCAGTACTCCTCGATCTCCTCCAGGGACTTTCCTGAGGTTTCCGGGACGCGGCGCACCACATAGAAGAAGCCGGCAGCCGAAAGGACCGCGAAGAGCAGGAACACGACCGGACCGAAGCGCTCCATGGCCACCGGGAAAGCCGAAGCAAACACGGCGTTGAAGAGGTATTGCGTGAAGGTGATAACGCCCATGCCGATGGCACGCATCCGCAGCGGGAGTACCTCGGGGATGTACAGCCAGAACACCGGACCGAGACCGAAGCCGAAGGCAAAGGTGTACACGAAGACGGCGGCAATGCTGACAAAGCCCATATCCGGGAAAAGCCAGAGCACCACCATGGCCACAGCCTGGCCGGCCATGCTCACGGCCAGCATCTTGACCCGGCCCAGCCGGTCAATCAGCGGCAGCGAGATGGCGGTGGAGACCACCAGGGCGATGCCGACGCCGTAGTTGGCGATCATGCCGGCGTTTTCGCCCATCGATTCAATGTCAGCGAAGATGATCGGCGTGTAGTAGACCACCGCGTTGATGCCGGTGAAGACCTGGAAGAAGGTAAGGATGAACAGGACCGTCATTGCCGGCCTGGCCGAGCGGAAAAGTTGCCCCACGCCGGCGCCCTGGTTCTGCAGGCTGCCTTCGATCTCGGCGACTTCAGCCGCGGCGAGTTCGCGGGTGGCCCGCAGCTTGGTCAGGACGGTGAGGGCTTCCTCGCGGCGGCCGCGCATGATCAGCCAGCGGGGGCTGGCCGGGCTGAGGTACATGCCGACCAGGAAGATGATGGCAGGAAAAGCGCCGGCTCCGAGGATCCACTGCCAACTGCCGGAGGCCTGCAGCGCGTCGCCTGCGATGTAGGCGCACAGGATGCCGACGTTGACGGAGAGCTGGTACAAAGCGGTCAGCAGTCCCCGAATGCGGGTCGGGGCGAGTTCGGCCAGATAGATCAGGCCGAACATGTTGGCGATGCCCACAGCCAAGCCCAGGAAGAACCGGGCGTACATCAGGACCGTGATGTTCGGAGCCAGGGCGCAGGCAACGGAGCCGACGACGAAGATCACCGCGGCGACCAGCAGCAGATGACGACGGTCGAACCGGCGGGCGGCGAGCGTGGCGCCGATGATCGCGGGCAGCGCTCCCCAGAGCAGCAGCGAGGTAACCAGACCCTGGGTTCCGGCGTCGATTCCGAAGTCGTTGATCAACAGGGGCAGGGCACCGGATATGGCGCCGGAGTCGTAGCCGTACAGCAGGCCTGAAAACCCGGCAAGGACGGCGATGAACACCACCGCTTTGGGGATGGTTTCCTTGCTGTGGTCGCGCTGGTGAAGCTGGTCTGGATCCTGGATCATCAAAGGTCTCTTCTATGAGGCTGAAAAAGGCAGGGAAGAACGAGCGGAACTAACGTGGGGCCGAGGCGGACGCCGGGGCGGGGTCGGCTGGGACCTTAGGACCAGACGGAGCCGGTGGGGTAGAGGTAGCCGGCCACGGAGGACTGGATCATTTCCATTCCGGCACCGGGTGCTGCCGGCGGCCAGTAGCGGCCGGCACGCACGTCGACCGGAACGGTGAAGTGCTCGTGCAGGTGGTCGACGAACTCGATCATCCGGCCGTCCATGGCACCGGAGACTGACACATAGTCGAACATGGAGAGGTGCTGGACTGCTTCGCAAAGCCCCACTCCTCCGGCGTGAGGGCAAACCGGGACTCCGAATTTGGCCGCGAGCAGCAGGATGGCGATGTTCTCGTTAACGCCGGCAACGCGGGATGCATCGATCTGGAGCACCTGCAGGGAACCGGCCTGCAGCATCTGCTTGAAGATCACGCGGTTCTGCACATGTTCTCCGGTGGCAACCGGGATCGGGGCGATGGCCCGGGCGATGGCTGCGTGGCCCAGGACGTCGTCGGGGCTGGTGGGCTCCTCGATCCAGGCCGGATTGAAGGGTGCCAGATGAGCCATCCATTCGATGGCCTGGTCCACGTCCCAGCGCTGGTTGGCGTCCACTGCAATCCGGAAGTCCGGACCGCAGACCTCGCGCGCCACCCGCAGGCGGCGGATGTCGTCGTCGAGGTCGGCGCCGACTTTGAGCTTGATTTGTTCGAAGCCGTCAGCCATTGCTTCCCGGCACAGACGGGTGAGCTTCTCGTCGGAGTAGCCCAGCCAACCGGGCGTGGTGGTGTATGCCTCGTAACCGACCCGCTTGAGGGTGCTGATGCGTTCCTGCCGGCCCGGCTCGGCTCGCCTGAGGATGTCGAGGGCTTCGGCAGGAGTCAGGGCATCGGTGAGGTAGCGGAAGTCCACCAGGCCCACAATTTCCTCCGGGCTCATTTCGGCTAACAGAAGCCACAGGGGCTTGCCTTCGCGCTTGGCCCGCAGATCCCACAGTGCGTTGATGACCGCACCGATTGCCATGTGCATCACGCCCTTTTCCGGTCCGAGCCAGCGCAACTGTGAATCGTGGACAAGTGTCTTCCAGAAACCGCCGAGGTCTGCCAGCGTCTCTTCAACGTTGCGGCCCGTGAGGTAGCCGGCAAGGGCAGTGATTCCGGCGGCCTGGACGTCATTGCCGCGACCGATCGTAAAGACGAATCCGTTTCCGGTCAGGCCGTCATCGGAGTCCGTCCCGATGCTGAGGTAGGCGGCGGAGTAGTCCGGGTCCGGGTTCATTGCATCGGAGCCGTCCAGGTCCTGCGACGTCGGGAATCGGATGTCCTGGATATCCACGCGGGTGATGGTGCTCAAGAACTGTGCCTGCCTAACAAGTCAGCCGGCTCGAAGGTGCCGGAACGTGATCGATATCACGAGCTAAACATCCTATGTTCGTAGTGTCAAACTACGACGTGTAACACTCCCAAGGCGTGGAAAGGGCGTATCGGACCCTAAGCAGGCTGAACTTGGCTGCATGACATCGGGTCAATTGAATCCACCGTGCACTGGCCTTCGTTGCCGGCTCCGTTCAGGCTCAACCCGTGCGCGGAGCAGCAGTCCCCGCACCTACCGCGTCGCCTCCGCCAGATACTCGAGCACGTGCCGGTAGGTGTGGCCGGTGGCCTTGGACATGCCGATCTCGCAGGTCCGGTTCACCGAGGCGTAGGCAGCGAACTCGCGCTCGTTGATTTCCGCCGCCTGCCGGTCGGTGGCCGAGTCCGTCAGCTCCGGATGCAGCAGCCCGCGGTCGCCGGCGAACGCGCAGCAGCCCCAGCTCGGCGGCACGAACACCTCGTCGGCCACTGCTTCGGCCACGGCGTGCAGCGCCTCGTTGGCGCCAAGCTGGGTGGACGAGCAAGTGGGATGCAGCGCCATCGACGGCAGCTTCGCCGTCACGGCCAGCTGCGGCAGCACCGCGTCCCGCACGAACTCGACCGAATCGACGAACTGCAGCCCCGGGTAATCCGGGCTTTCCCCGGCCAGCCGCTTCATGGTGTCCAGACCCTCGGTGCAGGATGCGGCGTCGCAGACCACCGGCAGTGCCCCGCCGCCGGTGGCTTCCCACAGGTTGGCCAGCACGCGTTCGGTCATCACCGAGTAGCCCTTGGCGAAACCCTTGGACTTCCAGGGCGTTCCGCAGCACAGCTCGCCGATGCCGTTCGGGATGCGCACGCCCACCCCGGCGCGGCCGCACAGTTCCAGGAAGGCTGCGGAGACGCCGTCGCCGGTGCCGGCCGGACCAAACATGGTGCCGATGCAGGCAGGGAAATACACGGCCACAGCGGCCGGATCCTCCAGCGGCCGCCGCTTGGAACCGCCGGCCGGCAGCACCGTGGCGTAGGCCGGAACGGTATCGCTGCCGGCGACGGCGCGCGCGACGGCGGTGGCCGCCTTGGGCAGCAGCGGCGGCATCGCCTTGGCCAGGCTGAGGGCCTTGCCGCCGGCCACGGTCACCGTGGACCAGTGCTCGGCAGCGGTCTTCCAGCCGATGTCGGCGACGGGATTGGCGTCCTCCTTGCGCAGCCGGCGGACCAGGTCTCCGGTGTTGATCAGGACCGGGCAGGCGGTGACGCACATGCCGTCGACGGCGCAGGTCTGGACGCCGTCGTAGTCGTAGTCCTTGCGCAGCTCCTTGGCCAGCGCCGCGTCGCCGCGGGCTTCGGCGGCGGCGATCTCGCGGCGCAGGACAATCCGCTGGCGCGGAGTGGTGGTCAGGTCCTTGCTGGGACAGACCGGTTCGCAGTAGCCGCACTCCACGCAGCGGTCCACTTCCGCCTCCACCGTGGGCGCCACCTTGAGGTTCTCGATGTAGGCCAGCGGGTCTTCATTGATGAGCACGCCGGGGTTGAGCAGATTCGGCGGATCGACCAGGGACTTGAGCTCGCACATCACCGCGTACAGTTCATCGCCGTACTGGCGGCGGACAAATGCGGCCATGATCCGGCCGGTGCCGTGCTCGGCCTTGAGCGAGCCGCCGTTGCCCAGCACCAGGTCAACCATTTCCTCGGTGAACGCCTGATAGCGGGCCAGCTCCACCGGATCGTCGAAGCGTTCGTTGAGCATGAAGTGGACGTTGCCGTCCTTGGCGTGGCCGAAGATGACCGAATCGCGGTAGTGGTGTTCGGTGAAGAGCCGGGACAGCTCCCCGCAGGTGGCCGCCAGGGAGGGGACCGGCACCACGATGTCTTCGAGCAGGGCATTGGTTCCGGACGGGCGGGCGCCGGCCACCGTGGTGTACAGGCCCTTGCGCAGGTGCCACATGGCGGCCCGGTCCTTCGCGACCGACGTCATGGCGAACGGGGCGGCCAAGGGAAGGGACTCGTAGAGTGCCCGCGAGTTCTCCCGCTTCTCCGCCAGCTCCTCGGCGGTGCGGGCCTGGTGCTCCACCAGGAGGGCGGCGTGGTCGGAGATCTGCAGCTCGCGCAGCTCCGGGGGAGCGGTCGGGTCGGCGGCGGCCACGCGCAGAGACGTCGAATCCATCAGCTCAATCGTGGCCAGTCCGGAGGCGACCAGTTCCGGCAGGGCGCTGGCGGCGCGGTCCAGCGAGTCAAAAAACATCAGCCCGGTGGCCACCTTGGGCAGCGCCGGAACCGTCCGGAACGTCGCTTCGGCCACGAAACCCAGCGTGCCTTCGCTGCCGACCATCAGATGGGTGAGGATATCCAGCGGGCTCTCGTAGTCCAAGAAGGAGTTGAGCCCGTAGCCCATGGTGTTCTTCATGGAGAACAGCCGCTCGATGGTGGCCACTGAATGCGGGTTGGCAACGATCCGGCCGCGCAGCCGCAGCAGCCCCTCGACGAGCTCTGGTTCCAGGGTGCGCAGCTTGGTTTCGGCGTCGGGCGCTGCCGTGTCGAGGACCGTGCCGGAGGGCAGCACCAGGACCATGGACTCGATGGTCTGGTAGGTGTTGAACTCGGTGCCGCAGGCCATGCCGGAGGAATTGTTGGCGACGACGCCGCCGATGGTGCAGGCGATTTCCGACGCCGGATCGGGCCCGAGCTTGTAGCCGTGCGCGGCCAGCCGGGAGTTCACGGCGCGCACCGTGGCGCCGGGCTGCACGCGGACCCGGGCACCGCCGTCGAGCACCTCGATGCCGCGGAAGTGCTGGCGGGTATCGATCAGGAGGCTGTCGCTCTGGCTTTGGCCGGAGAGGGAGGTGCCGCCGGAGCGGAAGGTGGCAGGGATGCCCAGCTGCCGGCTGCGACTCAGCAGGGCGGCGACTTCCTCCACCGTGCGCGGCGTCGCCACGGCCTCGGGGATCATCAGATAGTGGGAAGCGTCGTGCGCCATTTTGCGCCGGTCGATTTCCCGGGTGCTGATGTGTTCGGTGCCGAGGTCGGCGACGGAGGTCGCTGACGGGACGGGGGCTTCCGTGTGAAGGTTCATTTTTCGATCCAACCGTTCCAGGGAGCTGCGGTGCTCCGCCTCCAAATGTAGGCCTGATCACGCCGCGGCGAAAGTTGGTCAGACCACATGAAGGGGCGATGCAGCCCCTTCAGCCGGATTTGGAGGACTTACCCGAGTAGCGCGGCTACCGGATGCCGCGGTCCGCCAGCAGCTTCTCCAGCCCCTCCTCCAGCAGCTCGAGCGCGGCGGCCACGGTGGAGTGGATGACGGTTTCCGGATCCCCCTCGAAGAACCGTTCAATGACGTCGGGGTGCTCCTGGTTGGCGGCGGTCAGGCCGAAAAAGACGGTGCCGGGCTCCTGGTCGTCCTGCGGTTCGGGGCCGCCGGAGCCGGTGACCGCCAGGACCAGGTCGGCGTCCAGCAGCTTGGCCGTGCCCGCGGCCATCTGGGCCGCCGATTCCTCCGACACCACTGCCTCGGCCGTCACGCCCAGGACCGTGCGCTTAACGGAGGTGGCGTAGGCGGTGAGCCCGCCGAGGAACCAGTCCGACGACGACGGCGCGGCCCCCAAGAACGAGGCCAGCATCCCGCTGGTCAGGGATTCCGAAACCCCGATGGTCACGCCGGTGCCCTGGATGCGCTCGGCAATGCGCTCAGCAGTTTCGGTGGAAACCGTGTCCTGGCTGGAAGTGGACAAGGACTTCTCCTGTTCGTCGGTGCTTTGTGATGACCGAGATTTTATCAGGCTGCTTACCAGTTTTAAGCGCGTTGGAGCCGGGTCGGAGCGGCTGCGCCTGGGTGGGGCCGGCGGCCGGTTTGCAGCGGGTCGGAGCTAGGCGGAGCCGGCGGATTTTTCGTCAGCGGAGTCCTCGTCGGGAATCTGCGCATAGAACCACTCGATGTGCTCGCGCAGCAGGCGGGCGGCGTCGTCGCCCCGGCGGGATGCCACCGCCTCGTGGATGCCGTGGTGCTGGGCCTGCAGCTGGGTCATGACGGCGGGCCAGTTTTCCATGCCGTCGACGGCGTTCTTGACGTAACCGCTGATGGCACCGCTCAGGGACGCCATCATGGTTTCGATGACGGCGTTGCCGGCCAGCGAGCTGAGCTCCACATGGAACTGGGCGTCCAGCAGGTGGAAGGCTTCGCGCTCAATATCCGGGGCATCCATGGCCTCCAGCAGTGCGGCGGCCCGGGCCAATGCGGCGTCCGCGGCCTCCGACGGCGGCCGGGCGGCGGCGGTGGTGGCCGCCCAGGTTTCCAGCAGGACACGGGTCTGCACGATGTCCGCCACCGGCAGCCGGCTGCTGGCCATGTGCAGGCGCAGGGCGGAGGACAACCCAGCCGAAGGTTCGGAGATGATGATGGCGCCGGACTTCGGCCCGGACCCGGAGGAGGACCGCAGTACGCCCATGGCGTCCAGGATGCGGATGCCTTCCCGGACGGAGGCACGGGAAATGCCGTAGGTTTCGGCCAGCGTCCGCTCGCCGGGCAGCTGATCGCCCAGTGCGATGGCGCCGGAGCGGAGGTCGGCTTCGATGTTTTCCAGCAGCAGGTCGTAGCTGCGGCGCGGGTGCTCTGTCACCGCTCCATCCTGCCATGCGCTGATGCGGTGGGGTGCCGGGGTGCCGGGGCCGGGACGCCGATGCGGTGGGGTGCCGATGCGGCAGGGCGTCCGGTGCCTTCCGCTCGCCGGCGAACCTTGCGCCATCATCTCCAGAACCCGGCCCTCGCGCTTGTACTGGATCTCTCGTGCAGATAATGCACTGACCGGGGCTCCGCCGGAGTCTCTCGTGCAGATAATGCATTGAAAAGGAGTCATTTCGGAGAAAGGAGGCCCTGATCTGCACGAGAGATTTCGCCAGACTGCATTATCTGCACGAAGGATGCGCGCCGGCCGCCGCCACCGCCGAGGGACACCGGCCGCCGCCATCGCCGAGGGGCAGCGGCCGCCACCAGAATCGGGCGGGCGCCGTTTTCCGCGGGGATAACCCCGGAAAATCGGCCGCATCGGGGTGAATCGTCCGGTTGGGGAATCTGCCGCCGGTCCGCAGCGGCAGCAGATTCCCAAAACGGCAGCAGATCCCCGGAAAGCGGCGGAGCAGGCAGGACCTACGGCAGCATCCAGCCCAGGACCGGCGTGGACTGCAGGTACACCAGGGTGCACAGCACCAGCAGCAGGCCCACGCTCCAGCCGACGACCTTGCGCAGCAGCACCGATTCCTGGCCGTCCAGCTTCACGGCGGTCACCGCGATGGCGAGGTTCTGCGGGCTGATCAGCTTGCCCACGACGCCGCCGGAGGTGTTGGCAGCCACCAGCAGGTTCGGATCAATTCCGGCTTCGATGCCGGCGGTCTGCTGCAGGCGGGCGAAGAGGGCGTTGGCGGAAGTGTCGGAACCGGTGACGGCGGTGCCGATCCAGCCCAGCACGGGGGAGAGGAACGCGAAGAACGCTCCGGTGCCGGCAAGCCAAGTGCCGATGGCCACCGTCTGTCCGGAAAAGTTCATGACGTAGGCCAGGGACAGCACGGAGAGGATGGTCAGTCCGGCCCAGCGCATGTTCCAGATGGTCCGGAAGATCTCGGCCACACCGTTGCCCACGCTCATGACGTACCGGCCGCCGTCGTCGTACTTGGCGTAGACCGCGCTCACGATCAGGCCGGTGAACAGCAGCAGCGTTCCGGGGCTGGAAAGCCAGTTGAACGTGTAGATGGTGGAGGAGACGGGCTCGCCGGAGGCATCCAGGAGCCGGTCGTGCAGCCAGGGCCACGGAACCTTGATGTCGGTGGAGGCCAGGAGGGCGGGAATGTCCGCGCCCCACTTCCACAGCTTGGCGATGCCGAAAATCAGGATCACCAAGAAGTAGGGGAACAGGGCCAGCAGCGTGCGGGAGCGGGTGAGGGAGTTGCCGTCCCGAACCGCAGCGGCGGCACCGCGTCCGGCGCCGGACTGCGAGCCGGCCGATCCGGTGACCGAGGCGGCGAGGGCGGGCAGGCCCATGCGCTCGCGGGCGGCTTCGCGGCCGCGGGGCTGCCAGAACCGCAGGAAGACAACGGCGGCACCGAGGCCGGCCAGGGCTGCCACGATGTCGGTGAGTTCGTAGGAGAAGAAGGTCGAGCAGAGGACCTGGGCCGTGGCAAACGCGACGCCGGTAATGACGGCGGCGGGCCAGGTGTCCCGCACGCCGCGGCGGCCGTCGAGGATGAAGACCAGGATTAGCGGGACGAAGATGGCCAGCAGCGGTGCCTGGCGGCCCACGATGGTGCCGATGTGGTCGGCGTCCAGGCCGGTCAGCGAGGCTGCGGTGGTGATCGGAATGGCCATGGCGCCAAAGGCCACGGGGGCGGTGTTGGCCACCAGCACGGCGGCGGCTGCCTTGAGCGGCTTGATGCCCAGGGCCACCAGCATGGTGGCGGTAATGGCCACCGGTGCGCCGAATCCGGCCAGGGCTTCCAGCAGGCCGCCGAAGCAGAAGGCGACCAGGATCGCCTGCACGCGCACATCCCCGCCGCCGATCACGTCGAACACCCGGCGCAGGTCCTCGAACCGGCCGCTGAGCACGGTGATCTGGTAGAGCCAGATGGCCATGATGACGATCCACAGCACCGGGAACGCGCCGAAGACGGCACCCTGGGTGGCGGAGAGCGCCGCCAGTCCGGCCGGCATCTGGTAGGCGAAGACGGCGACGGCGAGGGCCACCAGCAGGGCGATTCCGCCCGCGAGGTGGGCCTTGACCTTGACGTAGGCCAGCAGCACAAAGAAGGTCAGCAGTGGCACCAGGGCCACCAACGCCGAAACGGCAACACTATCGAGCACTGGATCGGTGCTGGGGATGAATGACTCCACTGGGTCCTCCGCGTAGTTCTGGACAGGGCATGGTCAGGCCACAGTGGTCAGACCATTGGCGAGTCTAGCGCAGAACTCCGATTTCTGTGATGGTAGTCACCAGCACCGAGGGCCCGGATGTGACAGGCCCAACATGTTCTACTATGGTCAGACCACACGTACGGGGTGTCGCCCCGCTGAAAGGCAGCCATGAGAATCGCTCTATTCGCCACCTGCATCGTGGATGCCATGTATCCGCGCACCGCCCGGGCCACCGTGGACATTCTGGAGCGGCTGGGCCACGAAGTCGTGTTCCCCTCCGGTCAGGCCTGCTGCGGGCAGATGCATGTGAACTCCGGCTACCTGCCCGAAGCCGTGCCGGTGGTCCGCAACCACATCGAGGCCTTCGAGTCCCAGGAGTACGACGTCGCCGTCGCACCTTCGGGCTCCTGTGTCGCCTCCGTCAAGCACCAGCATCCGATGGTCGCCCGGTCCTGCGGCGATGCCAACCTGGCGGCCCGCGCCGAGGCGGTTGGCGCCAAGACCTACGAGCTCTCCGCACTGCTCACCGACGTCCTGGGCGTCACCGATGCCGCCGCGCAGCTGGGGTCCTGGTTTCCGCACAACGTCACCTATCACCCCAGTTGCCACGGCATGCGCCTGCTGCGGTTGGGCGACCGGCAGCTGAACCTGCTGCAGAGCGTGGAGGGCATCACCGTGGCGCCCCTGCCGCAGGCCGACCAGTGCTGCGGCTTCGGCGGCACCTTCTCCATGAAAAACGCCGACGTCTCCACCGCGATGCTCGAGGACAAGGCGGCAAACATCAAGGCCACCGGCGCTGACCTGTGCTCCGGCGGCGACGCCTCCTGCCTGATGCACATCGGCGGCGGGCTGTCCCGGCAGGGCAGCGGCGTCTCCACCCTGCACTTTGCTGAAATCCTTGCCAGCACTCGGGACAATCCGGTGTCCGTCACCGGTGACGTCCTGGTCGGCGGAAAGGCCTCCCGATGAGCACCACGTACCTGGGCATGCCCACCCTCCCGGTCTTCGGGCAGGGCAACCTCAACGCCGTCGAGCCCTTTCCCCGGGCCGCCAAACGCGAACTGGGCAACAGCCAGCTGCGCGCCAACCTGGGCCACGCCACGCACACCATCCGCGACAAGCGGCTGCGCGTGGTCGGAGAGCTGCCGGACTGGGAGGACCTGCGCAACGCCGGCAGCGCCACCAAGGAAGCGGTCATGGCCCAGCTGCCCGAACTGCTGGAGCAGTTCGAGAAGAACTTCACCGCCCGCGGCGGCATCATCCACTGGGCCCGCGACGCAGCCGAGGCCAACGAAATTGTCCGCGACCTCATCCGGGAGCAGGGCGTGGACGAGGTGGTCAAGGTCAAGTCCATGGCCACCCAGGAAATCGGGCTGAACGAATACCTGGAAGAACAGGGGATCGCCGCGTTCGAAACGGACCTCGCCGAACTGATCGTCCAGCTCGACCATGACAAGCCCAGCCACATCCTCGTGCCGGCCATCCACAAGAACCGCACCCAGGTCCGGGACATCTTCCTGCGCGAAATGCCAGGGGTCGATCCGGACCTCACCGACAACCCCGCCAAGCTGGCCGAGGCTGCGCGGGCGCACCTGCGCCGCAAGTTCCTCTCCGCCAAGGTTGCCGTCTCCGGCGCCAATTTCGCGATTGCCGACGCCGGCACCCTCGCCGTCGTCGAATCCGAGGGCAACGGGCGGATGTGCCTGACGCTGCCCGAAACCCTGATCACCGTGATGGGCGTGGAGAAGCTGCTGCCGTCCTGGCAGGACCTTGAGGTGTTCATGCAGCTGCTGCCGCGCTCCTCCACGGGCGAGCGGATGAATCCGTACACCTCCCTGTGGACCGGCGTCACCGAAGGCGACGGACCGCAGAACGTGCACCTGGTGCTGCTGGACAACGGCCGCAGCGCCGCGCTGGCGGATGAAATGGGCCGCTCGGCGCTGCACTGCATCCGCTGCTCGGCCTGCATGAACGTGTGCCCGGTCTACGAGCGCACCGGCGGCCATGCCTACGGCTCCACCTATCCGGGACCGATCGGCGCGATCCTCTCACCGCTGATGACGGGCATCGTCTCCGAGGAGAACAACTCCCTGCCGTACGCGTCCTCGCTCTGCGGCGCCTGCTACGACGCCTGCCCGGTGAAGATCAACATTCCCGAAATCCTGGTGCACCTGCGCGCGGAGGACGTGGACAGCAAGCGCGGCAAGAAGAAGCTGCCCACCCAGATGGACCTGCTGATGAAGGGCGCCTCCTGGGCGTTCTCCTCCGGCAAGCACCTGGGCCTGCTGGAAAAGGGCCTGCCGCTGGGCCGGATCGCCGCCGGCCGGAAGAAGAAGATCACCAAGCTGCCCGGCATCGCCGCCGGCTGGACCCAGAGCCGGGACATTCCGGCCCCGCCGGCCTCGTCCTTCCGTGACTGGTGGGCCAAGGAGCACGAAACATCAGCAGCCGGCGGCGCGGACGCTGCGGCGCAAACCATCACCAAGACTGAGGATCAGGCATGAGTGCACGGGCAGACATCCTGGAGCGGCTGCGGTCGGCGCTGCGCGACAGCCCGGCCGTCCCGGAGATTCCGCGGACCTACCGCGAGGACTCCGGCATGAGCGCCGAGGAACGCATCGAGATGCTGGTGGACCGGCTGGTGGACTACAAGGCCGGCGTCACGGTGGTGGACCGGGCCGGGCTGGCGCCGCGGATTGCCGAACTGCTGAGCGGTGCCGCCAGCTATGTGGTTCCGGCGGGGATCGACGCCGGCTGGCTGGCCGCCGCCGAAGCCGCCGCGCCCGGCCGCCGGCGCACCGACGACGCTGCCGCGCCGCTGAGCGTGGCGCAGTTGGACGCGGTGGACGCCGTCGTCACCGGCAGCGCCGTCTCGGTGGCCGAAACCGGCACGATCATCCTGGACGGCAGTCCCAACCAGGGCCGCCGCGCCATCACCCTGGTGCCCGACCATCACATCTGCGTGGTGGGAGCCGACGACGTCGCCGGCATCCTTCCGGAAGCCCTGCGCCGGCTGGACGGCACGCGGCCGCTGACCTGGATCAGCGGGCCCAGCGCCACCTCCGATATTGAGCTCGAACGCGTGGAGGGCGTGCACGGACCGCGGAACCTGGACGTGGTCATCGTCCGGTCCTGAGGCCGCGCCGCGCCTGCGGTGACGTCCGCCAGGAAAGCGACGGTTTCCTGCAGCGACTCCCTGGCCTCGGGCCGGTGCAGCTGGAACTGGTACTCGTGTCCCAGCGCCGGCCGGTAGCCCTTCGGCCAGAACCGGCGGGTCACCGGCACCCCCACTTCCTCCAGCCGGTCCGCCAGGGGCACTGACTGCGTGCTGGTCAGGTAGTCGCCGTTTCCGCCGGAAATGTAGGTGGGCGGAAAGCGGTGATCCACGTGCTTCGGAATGGACATGTGCCCCGCGGCGGGGGTGGCGGCCCAGTCCTTGGACCCGGTGTAGGCCCAGAGCGCCTTCTTGAGCCCCCAGCCCACGGGGCCGGTTAAGCGGGCCTCGGACGTAAAGTCGTAAACGCCGCAGTGCAGCAGGATTCCGCGCAGTTGCTCCGGGGCGGCGGCGGGAACCACCCCGGTCTCGCCGGCGTACTCCGGGTTGGTGATGGCCAGGGCCAGCTGTGCGGCCAGCTGCGCACCGGCGGAGTCACCGGCCAGGACAATCCGATGGGGATCCAGCCCGTATTTGTCTGCGTGTTCGCGCACAAAGCCCAGGGCGGCGTTCAGCTCTTTCACGGCGGCCGGATAGATGACTTGGGGCGAGATCGAGTATCCGACGCCCACCACGGCGTACCCGTACCCGGCGAGGATCCTCAGATACGGCGCCACATCTTCCTTGGAGCCGGAGATCCATGCCCCGCCGTGTATCCACATCACCACCGGCAGCGGTTTCCGGTCCGGAGCATCCGGCAGGAACAGGTCCAGGGTCGGCTTGGCCCCGGACCCCAAATACGGCAGGCCCCGGTGTCCGGTCACTCGGAGCCCGGGAATATGGGGGTGGATCTTCTTCAGCGGGAAGTTGCCCACGCCGGAGAAGAGTCCGCGGATGAGCATCGCGGAGGGGCGGGGATCCCGCTGCAGCGGGACAGCAGCAGCAATTCCGGCAGCGGCGAGCACTCCGGCCAAGAGCCCCGCAGTGGTGAGCGAGGAGAACTTCATCTTTTTAACGTAGGAGCCGGCACCGGGCGGCCTTTGGTCGCTTCGCCGCCAGGAAGCGGCAGCGGAGGGGCGACTGCGAGGAATCTCATGGCCGCCGGTGTTCGGCGGCACTGCCGGAAGCAGGCCGGCGGGATTTCCTTGACGTGAGCGGGATCACGCCCCTACGATCAGACGAGCCCGTTTGAAACGGTTCATTCGGTTCCTGTCCCGTCGGCCGCAAAGGTGCGCATCACTGAATGTCAGACACGCCAGCCACTTCGGAAACCGCAGTCCTGACCCTGTCCGGGGCCTTGAAAACCTTCGGGCCGGTCATCGCGCTGGCGGACGGCACCATCGAACTTCGGGCCGGAGAAATCCACGCCCTCTGCGGGGAAAACGGTGCGGGCAAGTCGACCCTGGTCAAGATCCTCGCCGGACTCTACGCCCCTGATGAGGGAGCCTTCAGCGTTGCGGGCCGCCCGGTGAACTTCCGCTCCGTCGCCGACAGCAAGGCCGCGGGCATCTCCGTCATTTACCAGGAGCCCACGCTGTTTCCCGACCTGTCAGTGGCGGAGAACATTTTCATCGGACGCCAGCCGCGTAATCGGATCGGACTGATCGACCACGCCCGCATGCGCGACGGCGCCGCGGAACTTTTCGCCAGACTCGGCGTGGACCTTGATCCGGCCCGGACAGCTGAAGGGCTGTCCATCGCCGACCAGCAGATCATTGAGATTGCCAAGGCCATTTCGCTGGACGCGAGCGTCCTGGTCATGGACGAACCGACGGCGGCCCTGAGCGGGGTTGAGGTGGAGAGACTCTTTACCGTGGCCCGCTCGCTGCGCGGAGACGGCGCGGCGATTCTCTTCATCTCGCACCGCTTTGACGAGGTGTTCAGCCTCGCTGACCGGATCACCGTGATGCGCGACGGCCGCTACATCGCCACCCATGCCACGGCATCAACCAGCATCGAGGAAATTGTCCGGGACATGGTGGGGCGGGAGGTCGATTCGCTGTATCCCAAGGGCGAGGCCGAGGTCGGTGAGCCCGTCCTTACCGTTGAAGGGCTGCAGCGCCGGGGCGTGTTCACCGGCATCGGTTTAGAAGTCCGGGCCGGAGAGATCGTGGCTCTCGCGGGTCTGGTGGGCGCCGGGCGAACGGAAGTTGCCCGGGCCATTTTCGGCATCGACCGGTACGACGCCGGGAGCGTGTCCATCAAGGGACGGAAGCTCAAACCCGGCCAGCCGAAGGCCGCCATCGCAGCCGGCGTCGGCTTTGTCCCAGAAGACCGCCGCAAACAGGGACTCGTGATGGGCCTGTCGGTCGGCCGCAACACCACCCTGACCCTCCGGGACCGGTTCCGCACGCTGGGGCTGATCAACGGGCGGGCCGAGCAGGCCGCGGCCCGGGAATGGACGACCAAGCTGCAAGTGAAGGCCTCAACCCTTGAGCAGCCCGTCAGCACGCTGTCCGGCGGAAACCAGCAGAAGGTGGTCCTTGCCAAGTGGCTCGCCACCAAACCGGCGCTCCTGATCATCGACGAACCCACCCGGGGCATCGACGTCGGCACCAAGAGCGAGGTGCATCGGCTGATCTCCGAGCTGGCCGGCCAGGGGCTGGCGATCCTCATGATTTCCTCCGAACTGCCGGAGGTCCTGGGCATGGCGGACCGGGTCCTGGTGATGCACGAGGGCCGGATCTCGGCTGAGCTGGACCGGAGCGAAGCCAGCGCCGAAGCCGTCATGCATGCAGCCACCGGCTCCGGCGGGCACCGATGAGCACGCCAACGGCCCAGACTCCCGCGGCGAAGCAGCCCCGGGCTCTCCCGCTCCGCCGGCAACGGCAGTTTCCCAACGTGTTCCGGCTCCGGGAGTTCCCCGTCACCGCAGCCCTCGCGGTGCTGGTCCTGGCCACCGCCGTCGTCAATCCGCTGTTCCTCTCGCCGCAGGGCTTGAAGGACCTCATGCTCAACGCCACTGTGATGGTCATCCTGGCCGTGGGGCAGACCATGGTGATTGTCACCCGCAACGTGGATCTGTCCGTCGGGTCGATTCTCGGCCTGGTCGCCTTCGGCACCGGTGCGGTCTTTGCCGGTGCGCCGGACATGCCGATTCTGGCGGTGGTCTTGCTGGGCATGGCCTTCGGCTCCGTCCTGGGTCTTTTCAACGGCCTGCTGGTGACGCTCGCCAAGGTCCCCGCACTGGTCATCACGCTGGGCACGCTGTACATCTACCGCGGTGTCAACAATGCCTGGGCCGGCGGAACCCAGTACTTTGCCGGCGACCGGCCGGAGGCCTTCGGAGCCCTGTCGGTGGATACCTTCCTGGGCATTCCGATGATTACGCTCGTGGCCATCGCTGTGGTGATCACCGCCGCCGTCTTCATGTCGGGCACCCGCTCCGGACGGGATTTTTACGCCGTCGGCTCAGACCCCGAGGCAGCCAGGCTCTTCGGCATTCCGGCGTCCAAGCGGATCCTGACGGCCTTCCTGGTCAACGGAGCCCTGGCCGGGCTCGCCGGCGTCCTCTACGCGAGCCGCTTCAACGCGGTGGGCGCGACAACCGGATCCGGGCTGGAACTGGACGTCGTCGCAGCGGCCGTGGTTGGCGGCGTCGCGATCTTCGGCGGAAGCGGCACGGTGGTCGGCGCGGCGATCGGCGCCCTGCTGCTCAACACCATCACCAGTTCGCTCACCGCCATTCGGGTCGACAAGTTCTGGCAGCAGGCCGTGGTGGGCATCCTCATCCTGGCCGCCATCCTGATCGACCGCCTCGCCGGACTGCGCCGCGCACGCAACCTGCGCGAGAAGGAAGGCCGAAATGTCTAGCCCCGCCATGCCGCGAGCCGCGGCGGCCGTGGACACCAGCACACCGCTCAGCGGCGTCGAAAAAGTCCGGGGCCCGCGGTGGTGGGCCGGCCGCGACGCGGTCATGGTGTACCTCCTGGCTGCGTTTGTCCTCTACGCGATCATCACCATTCCGCGCTTCGCGTCACCGGTGACCACCGGCTTCCTGCTCCTGGACGTGATTCCCACGCTGCTGATCGCGATGCCGATGACCCTGATCATCATCACCGGGGAAATCGACCTGTCAGTGGCCAGCGTTGCCGGGGTCTCCAGCGCCGTCCTGGGCGTGCTGTGGGCGGGAGGGACGGGAATCTGGGCGGCGATCGCCGTCGCGCTGGTGTGCGGGCTGGCTGCCGGAGCACTGAACGGTGCCCTGATTGCCTTTCTGCAACTGCCCTCCCTGGCCGTCACCATCGGGACGCTCGCGTTGTTCCGCGGGTTGGCGCTCGTGGTCATCGGCGACAACGCCGTGGCTGATTTTCCGGTGGAACTCACCTCGCTGGCATCGGACAAACTGGGCGGAACCGGCATTCCGGTCCTGATGCTTCCGGCGCTGGCCCTGGTCGTTGCCGCCGGGCTGGTCCTGCACAAGAGCTCTTTCGGCCGCGGCCTGTATGCCATGGGCTACTCCAAGGAAGCCGCGCAGTTTGTCGGGATCAGCGTGGAATGGTCCAAGTTCTGGCTCTACGTTGCCAGCGGCCTCGTATCGGCGGCGGCCGGCATTTTCTGGACCTTCCGCTACACCAGCGCCCGCAGCGACAACGCCTCGGGGCTCGAACTGCTGGTTATTGCGGCGGTGCTGCTGGGCGGAGTCTCAATCTTCGGAGGCAAGGGGAGCATCGTCGGCGTCGTTGCCGGCGTGCTGCTGATCGGCAGCCTGAACTACGCGCTGCGGCTCGACCGGGTCTCCGACGTCGTCCTGGTGACCCTGACCGGGATGCTGCTCATCGCGTCCGCCGTGGCACCGAGCATCGGTGCCGCCATCGGACGCAGGCGCCACGATCGTCGGCTGCGCCGACGCCTGGCCGAAGAACCCATCAAACCCGGCGGACCGTCCGCTGAGTGAAGGAAGGAAACAAAGATGTTCACTCCCCGCTCCACCGCCCGGCGGCGCATCACCGTCATGACGTCCCTCGCGGCCGCCGCGGCCCTCGCGCTCTCCGGTTGCGCCGGCAGTGAAGACGACGGATCCGGCAGCAACGACGACGCCACGGTCACCTTCATTCCCAAGCAGCTGAACAACCCCTACACCGACGTCGTGCTGGGCGGCGGCGAGCAGGGCGCCACCGACGCCGGTTTTGCCGAAAGCAACGTGGTCGGACCGCTGGAGGCCTCAGCCTCCAGCCAGGTCACCTTCATCAACGCCGAAACGCAGGCAGGCACCAACGCCATCGTCCTGGCCGCCAATGACCCGGATGCCGTCTGTTCGGCGCTGGGCGAGGCGCGCGACGCCGGGGCCAAGATTGTTGCCTTCGACTCCGACACCAACCCGGACTGCCGCGACGTGTTCATCAGCCAGGTGGTGGCCAAGGACGTGGCCCTCATCCAGACCGAGCTCATTGCCGAGCAGATCGGCGGCGCGGGCAAGATCGCAATCCTCTCGGCCACCGCCAACGCGACCAACCAGAATGAATGGATCAAGTACATGGAGGAGGAGCTCGCCTCCAACCCCGAGTACTCGGAAATTGAACTGGTGGCCAAGGTCTACGGCGACGACGACGACACCAAGTCGTTCCAGGAAGCGCAGGGCCTGATGCAGGCGCATCCGGACCTCAAGGGCATCATCTCGCCGACAACCGTGGGAATTGCGGCCACGGCACGCTACCTCTCCACGTCGGACTACAAGGGCAAGGTGGCGCTGACCGGGCTGGGGCTGCCGAACGAAATGCGCTCCTTCATCAAGGACGGCACGGTTTCCGAGTTTGCCCTCTGGGACCCGGCGCAGCTGGGAACCGTTGCGGCGTTCGCCGCCAAGGCGCTGGTGGACGGCTCCATCAGCGGTGAACCCGGTGACACCTTCACCGCCGGCGAGCTGGGGGAGCGGACTGTCGAGGACGACGGCGTGGTGATCGTGGGTCCGCCCACGGTGTTCAACGCCGAGAATATTGACGACTACGACTTCTGACAGCCATGAACCTGTCCCCGGGCAGCATGGCAGCGGTTACCGCGCCCATCCGCCACCGCGCGAGGATTGGCCTGGTCTCCGGAGGGTTGGGCGCCTACTGGCCGCAATTCCCTGGGCTGCTGCCACAGCTGAGGGAGTCGGCGGCCTACGTCGGCCAACGTTTCGAGGAGACCGGCAACGACGTCGTTGACGCCGGTTTTGTTTCGGACGCCCAGGACGCGGCCCGGGCCGCGGAACGGCTGCGGCAGGCGGACTGCGACCTGATTGTCCTGTTCGTGGCGACCTATCTGACCTCCTCGATGGTCCTGCCCATTGCGCAGCGTTCGGGCACCCCGGTGCTGGTGGTTGACCTGCAGCCCACTGAAGCGATGGACCATGCCCGCACCGGCACCGGGGAATGGCTCGCCTACTGCGGGCAGTGCCCGGTGCCCGAGCTGGCCAACGTCTTCCGGCGGGCCGGCATCCCCTTCCGGTCGGTTTCGGGCTACCTGCGGCAGGAAGCGGCCTGGGACCGGATCATGAGCTGGGTTCGGGCGGCAGCGGTGCGCGGACGCCTGCGCACCGCACGGCACGGGCTCATGGGGCATCTGTATCCGGGGATGTTGGACGTGTCAACGGACCTGACCACTGTCAGCGCCACCTTCGGCTCGCACGTCGAGGTGCTGGAGTTTGATGACCTGCGCGAACGCGTCAACGCCGTCACGGAGCGGGAAACCGCGGACCGGGTGGCGCTGGTGCGGGAAGTCTTCGAGCTGGACCGCTCGGTTCACCTGCCGGAGCTGGAATGGGGTGCCCGGGTCTCGGTTGGCCTGGACCGCCTGGTGGACGACTTCGCCCTGGATTCGCTGGCCTACTACCACCGCGGACTGGCCGGAGAACTTCACGAACGGCTGGGTGCGGGAATGATCCTGGGAGCCTCGCTGCTGACCGCCCGCGGGGTGCCGATGGCCGGCGAGTATGAACTGCGGACCTCCGTGGCCATGCTCGCCGCCTCGGCCCTGGGCGCCGGAGGGTCGTTCACCGAAATCCAGGCGCTGAATTTCTTCGACAACGTGGTTGAAATGGGCCACGACGGGCCGGCGCATCTGCAGATCTCCGCCCGGCAGCCGCTGCTGCGCGGCTTGGGCGTTTACCACGGCAAGCGGGGCTGGGGCGTGTCGGTGGAATTCGATGTCCGGCCCGGTCCGGTGACCGCTTTCGGAGTCGGCCAGGACCGGGACGGCAGCTACGTCTTCGTCACTTCCGAAGGCACAGTGACCGAGGGTCCGCTGCTGCAAATCGGGAACACGACGTCGCGGGTGGACTTCGGCGGGGATCCCGGGCTGTGGGTGGATCTCTGGGCTGCCACCGGCGTCGGGCATCACTGGGCGCTGTGCCTGGGCCACCGCCGGGCGGAACTGGCCGCCGCAGCGTCGTTGCTTGGCCTCGAACATCGGCATGTTCAGCTCTGACTCCGCCCTGTGCTCAAGCAGGCGCAGGCACGTCAGGCCAACAGGAGTGCAGCGAACAGAATGACGGGGAAGGACAGAAACGAAGTCAGGAAAATGACGTCCCGGGCAATGACCGATTTCATCCCGAACTGGTGGGAAAAGAGGTACACGTTCTGGGCCGTCGGCAGGGCACTCATCACGACCACGCCGAAGAGGTCCACACCGTCCAGCCCGAACACCCAGCGGCCCACCGCGTAGCCCAGCAGGGGCGCGACGAGCAGCTTCACGGCAGCGGCCACCAGGACCTCGGTGCGGACCGCGGCCGTGCCCAGCGGGCGCTGCCCGTGCAGGCTCATGCCGAAAGTCAGCAGCAGCAGCGGAACCGAGGCATGCCCCAGCAGCGACACGGGTTCCCAGAGGACGCCGGGCAGCCGGAACCCGGACAGGGCGGCTGCCAGGCCGGCGAGGGTGGCCAGCGTGACGGGGTTGGCGAAGGGACGTACGACGGCGGTCAGCAGCGCCAGCGGGCGCGCCCGCGGGCGGGGGCCGGCGGCCAGCGCTCCGGGCCCGGATGCGGAGCGCCCGGAGGCTGCGCGGCGCTGCGTGAAACTGAATACGGCCAGGTAGAGCGGTGCCACGACCAGCAGCTGGGCCACCAGCACGGAGACCACGGGGGTGGAGCTGCCCACGGCATACAGCGCGATGGGCAGGCCGATGTTCCCGGCGTTGGCATAGGAGGAGCTCATGGCACCCACCGCGGTATCCGCGGCACTGCGCCGGAAAAACAGGAGGGAAACACCGGCGTAGACGGCACCGCAGACCGCCGCAATGAGCAGCGCGGCAGGCGCGAAGGTCCGCAGCACCTCCTCCACCGGAGCTTCGGCCAGGAGGATGAACATCAGCGCCGGGTTGGTGACGTAGTAGATCACCGAGGTGAGGGCGGCCTGGGGATCCGTTCCCCTGCCGCGGCGAACGGCCGCGAAGACATAGCCCACTGCCGCGATGATGAGGACTATGGCGAAGCCTTCGATGACGCCCAGCACTGTGGAAACGCTCCTTTCCGGAGCACTCCGGATTGCAGGGATACGCCGCGGCGGCCGCCGGCGGACAGGCCCGCCGGCGGCCGGTTCCTAGCGGACCAGGCAGGGACGCTTCGGGTCGAAGGACCAGTCCGGCACCAGGTACTGCATGGCGGCGGCATCGTCCCGGCTGCCCAGCCCGTGCTCGAGGTAGAGCTCGTGGGCTGCGGCCAGCCGGCTGCGGTCCAGCTGCACGCCGAGGCCGGGCTCGGCGGGCACCTGGATTTCGCCGCCCCGGATTACCAGCGGATCCAGGGTCAGCCCCTGGCCGTCCTGCCAGATCCAGTGCGTGTCCAGGGCAGTGATCTCGCCGGGGGCTGCGGCGGCCACCTGGGTGAACATCGCCAGCGAGATGTCGAAATGGTTGTTCGAGTGCGATCCCCAGGTCAGGCCGAACTCCGAGCACAGCTGGGCCACCCGGACGGATCCTGCCATGGTCCAGAAGTGCGGATCGGCCAGCGGAATGTCCACCGCATTGGTCCGCACCGCGTGCGACATTTCCCGCCAGTCGGTGGCGATCATGTTGGTGGCGGTGCGCAAGCCGGTGGCGCGGCGGAACTCGGCCATGACCTCGCGGCCGGAAAAACGTCCCTCCGCCCCGCAGGGGTCCTCGGCATAGGCGACGACGCCTTGCATGCGCCGGCCCAGGCGGATGGCATCCTCCAGCAGCCAGCCGCCGTTGGGATCCAACGTGATCCGGGCATCCGGGAAGCGTTCCTTGAGCGCGATGACCGCGTCAACCTCCGCATCGCCGGCCAGCACCCCACCCTTGAGCTTGAAATCGGTGAAGCCGTACTTCTCCGCGGCGGCCTCTGCCAGCGCCACAATCGCCTTGGGCGTCATGGCCTCTTCGCGCCGCAGCCGCTCCCAGCTGCCGGCCGCGTCCGCTTCCCGCAGGTACGGCAGGTCGGTGGCGTCCGGGTTGCCGATGAAAAAGAGGTAACCCAGCATGGGCACCGCGCTGCGCTGCTGGCCGTCGCCGAGGAGCTCGGCGACGGGAACTCCCAGGAACTGGCCGTGCAGGTCGAGCAGGGCGGACTCGATCCCCGTGACCGCGTGCACCGTGGTGCGCAGGTCAAAGGTCTGCAGCCCGCGGCCGCCGGCGTCGCGGTCCGCAAACGTGGCGGCGATCTGGCGCAGCAGGCTGCGGAACCGGGCCACCGGCTGATTCAGGATCAGGGCGCCGGCCTCCTCGATGGTGCGGCGGATGTTTTCCCCGCCCGGCACCTCTCCCAGCCCGGTCCGGCCGGCGGAGTCGGTGACGATGACAATGTTGCGGGTGAAGTAGGGGCCGTGGGCGCCGGAGAGATTCAACAGCATGGAGTCGTGTCCGGCGACCGGCACCACCTCCACGCCGGCGATGGTGGGCTGAGCGGTCACGCGTTGCCTCCGGCCGGTTCCATGGTGCCGTCCACCAGCCGGTTGAGCTTCCACGGATTTTCCTGCTGCAGGGCGGTCGGCAGGAGAGCATCCGGGATGTTCTGGTACGCCACCGGGCGAAGGAAACGGTCGATGGCCAGCGTGCCCACCGAGGTGGTGCGGCTGTCGGAGGTGGCCGGGAACGGACCGCCGTGCACCATGGCGTGGCCGACCTCCACTCCGGTGGGCCAGCCGTTGACGAGGATCCGGCCGACCCGGCGCTCCAGCACGGGCAGCAGGGTGCGGGCCGCCGAGTAGTCGGCGTCGGCCAGGTGCAGGGTGGCGGTGAGCTGGCCTTCCATGGCCTGCACGGCGCCGACCAGCTCGCTGACGGAGTTGTAGCGGATCACCAGCGAGGCGGCGCCGAAAATTTCGGCCTGGAGCGCCTCGTTGGCGAGGAAGGTCGCCACGTCGGTGGAGAAGATCGACGGTGCCGGCGCGTTCTGGGTGTCTCCAGCGCTGCCGGCCGCCAGCAGCTCGACGCCGGGCTGGCCGGCCAGCGCGGTGACGCCGTCCTGCCAGGACGCGGCGATGCCCTTGGTCAGCATGGTCTGTCCGGCGGCGGCTGTAACGGCCTGCCCGACGGCGGCGGCAAAGCGGTCGCCTGCCTCACCGGTGGGGGCAAACAGCAGGCCCGGTGCGGTGCACAGCTGTCCGGAGGAGCCGGTGACCGAGGTGACATAGGCACTGCCGAGAGCTTCGGCGTCGTTCTCCAGGGCGCCCTCGAAGACAAAGACGGGATTGATGGAGCTCATTTCCGCGTAGACCGGAATCGGTTCGCGGCGGCCGGCAGCGGCGTGAACCAGCGCCATGCCGCCGGACCGGGACCCGGTGAAGCCCACGGCCTTGATGGCGGGATCCGTCACCAGCGCCTGGCCGATCACGGCGCCGGGTCCGTAGACCAGGGAGAACACGCCCGGGTGCAGGCCCAGGTCACGGACGGCGTCGGCGATGGCGCGGCCGGTGATTTCGCCCGTGCCGGGGTGGGCGTTGTGGGCCTTGACGATCACTGGGCACCCGGCCGCCAGCGCCGAAGCGGTGTCTCCGCCGGCGGTGGAGAAGGCCAGCGGGAAGTTGCTGGCACCAAAGACGGCCACCGGTCCGAGGGGGACCTTGCGCTGCCGGATGTCGGCGCGGGGCATCGGAGTTCGTTCTGGCAGGGCGGGATCCACGCGGACTCCGCGGAAATCACCCTGCCGGATGACCGAGGCAAAGAGCCGCAGCTGGCCGGTGGTGCGGCCGCGCTCGCCGGTGAGCCGTGCTTCGGGAAGCCCGGTTTCCGCCATCGCGCGTTCAACCAGGGCGGGTCCTGCCGCCTCGATGTTGTCGGCAATGCGCTCCAGGAACACGGCGTGCGTTTCCGGATCCAGCGTGCTGAAGGAGGCGAAGGCCTCTTCGGCCGCAGCCGTGGCGGCGGTCAGCTGCGCGGTGTCCAGGAGCGAGTATTGCGGTTCGAGCGTCTCGCCGGTGGCGGGATTAACGCCGGCGGCGGTGCCGCCGCGGCCGGTTACTGATTGTCCGGCGATGATGGAATGGCCGGTGAGGATCTGGTCGGCAGGCATGGTGCTCCTAGTCGTCGGTTGTGGTCAGGCCCGGGCGGCGGCTGCGGGAGCCGAGGGGCGGATGCCCGCCCGGGAGATGAGGTCTGTCAGGTCCGCGAGGTCCTGCTCCGAGAGGTCTTGCAGCGGCGGGCGGACGGAGCCGGCGTCCCGGCCCACGGCCTTGAGGCCGCCCTTGACGATGGATACGCCGTAGCCCTTTACCCGGTCACGGATATCAATGTAGGGCAGGACAAAGCGGTTGAGCTTTTCCGTGACGGCGTCCCGGTCCTGGTTGCGGACGTCGCGGTAGAACTCCAGCGCGAACTCGGGGACGAAGTTGTACATGGCTGAGGAATAGGTGCTCATGCCCAGCTGCAGCAGCGGAAGGGCGAAGGTTTCCGCCGTCGGCAGGCCGCCGAGGTAGAAGAGCCGGTCGCCGTTCGCGGCGTAGACCTTGGTGAGGTGCTCGATGTCGCCCACCCCGTCTTTGAAGCCGATGAAGTTGCCGTGGCGCTCGGCCAGTCCGGCCACCGTGCGGGCGTCGTACCGGGCGTTGGCGCGGTTGTAGACAATGACGCCGATGCCGACGGCGCTGGTCACGGCGTCAACATGGGCGGCCAAACCGGACTGGTCGCATTCGGTCAGGTACGGCGGAAGGAGCAGCAGTCCTTCGGCGCCAGCTGCCTCGGCTGCCTTGGCGCCTGCCACGGCGGAAGCGGTGGACCCGCCGACGGAGGCCAGGACCGGAACAACGGATCCGACTTCCTGAACGGCGATGGTGACGGTTCGGTCCAGCTCGGCCGGAGTCAGGCTGAATCCCTCTCCGGTTCCGCCGGCCGCAAAGAGCCCGGCGACTCCGAAGCTCGCCTGCCAGGCCAGGTGCTCGCGGTACCTTGCCTCATCAAGCTGCAGATCGGCGTCGAACGTTGTGACCGGGAAGGAGAGGAGGCCGTCCTTGAGCGTGGTGGCTAGTTCCTGAGGCGTGTACTGCGCCATGGTGCATCGTTCCTTAGCAGAGGTGCCGTTTCGGCGGATACGGGAGTGAGACCCAGCCTAGGAACCGCTTTGATGCCTGTCCAAGCCCTCTTTTATATGAATTGATGCCGTAAAGGTATTAGCTTCGGGTTTGCGCAGGTACGGTGCGGCTAGGCGCCGGGGGCCCGCAGAAGCTCGAGCACCCGGCCAAGCGCCGGATTGGTGGAATCCCGGTTCCAGATGGCGTGCAGCTGCACAACATCCGACGCTACGCCCGCCAGCGGGAGATAGGAGACGCCCGCAAACTGGAGGACCCGGGCGGATTCCGGAACGATGGCGACACCCCGGCCGGCTGCCACCAGCGCCACCATCGTCAGGATCTGGCTGACGGTGTGAATCACGTTGTGGTGCTCGATCGGAATGAGGCGCACGGCCAGATCATAAAAGTATCTGGCCTTGGTGGGGGAGTGCATGATCAGCGGCGTATCGCGGAGATCCGCTGCGGTGATTGCCCGGTCCAGGGTGTCGAGGTGATGGCCGGACGGAACGGCCAGCCGCAGGTCCTCGGAAAACAGCAGGTGGGACTCAAAGCGGTCGGTGTCAAAGGGGGGCCGGGCCAGGCCGAGATCGAGGTCGCCGTGGGACAGCGCCTGGATCTGCTCGCTGGTCACAAGCTCCTGCAGTTCCACGTCCACGCCGGGCAGGGCTTCGGCAATCTCCCGGAGGATCGGTCCCAGCAGGCTGTAGCCGGAGGCGGCCGTAAAACCGATCCGGATGATGCCGGCGCTACCCTGAGCCATCCGCCTGGCGGTGTGCGGGGCGCGGTCGGCCGCCGCGACCAGCTTCCGTGCCTCAATCAGGAAGGCGCGGCCGCCGGCGGTCAGGACCACCTTGCGCTTGTCCCGCTCCAGCAGTTCCACGCGCAGTTCCCGTTCCAGCTTTTGGATCTGCCGGCTGAGCGGAGGCTGGGTCATGTTGAGCCGGACGGCCGCCCTGCCGAAGTGCAGTTCCTCGGCGACGGCGATGAAACTCCGGGCCTGATCCAAAGTAAACATAATGCCTTCCAGGTATTACTCAATGCAGTAATGGGCTTGGACATGCATCATAGTGGTTTTTAGACTCAGTGATCGAGGCCACACTGCTTTACTCTTTTCCCGGCCTGACATTTTTTCATAACCTCACCTGGGAGACCCCATGAAACGCTTGTCTACGCGCACCGTGATCGGCACCGCCGCCGCTTCGATGCTTCTGGCACTGACCGCATGCGGCGGCAATGTCGGCTCCGGAGATTCGGCCGAAGAATTCCCGTCCGGTCCCGTCACGCTTACCGTGGGCCAGGCAGCAGGCGGATCCAGCGACCTGGTGGCCCGTTCGGTCGCAGAAGGCCTCGGCAAGGACCTCGACGTCGCGGTTCCGGTAGTGAACAAGCCCGGCGCCAACGGCGCTCTGGCCACACAGGAAGTGATCGGCAAGCCGGCCGACGGCTATAATCTGGTCCTGCTCAATGCCTCCCTGATCACTGTCACGCCGCTGGCCGTCTCTGCCGACGAAGCAGTGGACATTGCCGACCTGGACGTGCTGATGGGGCTTTCGCAGGACGACTATGTCCTGGTGGCCAGCCCGGAGGCCGGAGTAAAGACCCTGGATGACATCATCAACAGCCCGGTCGACTTCACCTACGGAACCGCCGGGGTGGGCACCGCATCGCAGCTGGCACAGAGCGTGCTGTTGAAGCAGGCCGGAATCACCGGCACCGAGGTTCCGTTCGATTCCGGTTCGCCGGCGCTGACCGCGGTGCTCGGCAACCAGGTGCAGCTCGCCACGATCCAGCTCGGCGAGGCCAAGCCGCAGATCGATGCCGGAAAGGTGGTGCCCGTGGCCGTCTTCTCGTCCGAGCGCAACGCGTTCCTCCCGGATGTTCCCACCGCCCTTGAAGAGGGATACGACGTCCCGGTCGCGCAGTACCGGGCAATCGCAGCGCCCAAGGGCCTGCCCGAAGACGTGAAGGCACGGCTCGTCGAGGGCCTGGAAGCCGCCGTCGAGGAACAGCAGTACAAAGACTTCAACGAGAAGAGCCTGCTGACTCCCAAGGTGATTTCGGGTGAAGAGGTTGTCACCGAGTGGACCGCTCTGGGCGACAAATACCGTGCACTGACCGAAGAACTGGACATCTCCCTTTCCGGGAACTGATCCCTGTACCGCAGCTGCCGTGGGGGGGGGGGGGGGGGGGGGGGGGGCGGCCCCCCCCCGGGGGGGTTATGATGAAGGCTAACGATGAACAA
>NZ_JASKLY010000015.1:0-98133 GCF_030125545.1 Arthrobacter sp. zg-Y1219 | reverse complement strand
GTACCCGGTTACCCCTTGGGCCGGGGGGGGCCCGGTTATGGGGGCCCCCCGACGGCGCCGTTTTTAGTTACTGACGCAGTTCCAGTTCCTACAGGAGCCCCATGAAGCAAGACCCAGAAACAGCCGAGCCGTCCACCGGACCCGCATCTGCCGAACCCGTCACGGACCGCCCCGTCGGGAACGGTCCTGTCGCGGAGAGCGCGAATTCGCTGCTCACCGACGACGCGCTCACGCCCGATGAGCTGGCGGCCAGATGGGAGGCGGACGCCCCGCCGTCGGCCGGCGGAACTGCCAATACCGTCGCGTCACTCGTGGCCCTGGCGATTGGAGTCGTGGGGGTGGTTATCTCCCTGGGACTGGGACTGGGCGCACCCGCCCAGCCCGAGCCGGGAATGTGGCCGTTCATCGTCAGCCTGGTCGTTGTGGTCCTGAGCGCCGCCCAAGTGGTGGCCGGGCGACGCGGCGGCGACGGCGAAAAATTCTCCCGATACTCGCTGTCGACCCTCTTCGGATTCTTGACGCTGCTCGGACTGGCTTTCCTGATGCCGGTCATCGGCTTCGAAATTCCCTCGCTGCTGCTGAGCCTGATCTGGATGAAGTTCCTGGGCGGAGAAACCTGGCGGTCAGCGATCACTTACTCGCTGCTTGTAGTAGCAGCGTTCTACGGCATCTTCGTCCTGGGCCTGGGAACATCCATTCCCCACCTGCTTTAACCGAAACGAGCCAGAGTTCACCATGGATTTCCTTCAGCCGGTCTTGAACGGTTTTACCGTTGTCCTTGACCCCACAAATCTGCTCTACTGCCTGCTCGGTGTAATCATCGGCATGCTGATCGGCGTGCTGCCCGGCCTCGGGCCAGCCGCCACGATCGCCATCCTGCTCCCGCTGACCTACGGCATTGAACCCGTCACGGCCATCATCATGCTCTCGGGCATCTTCTACGGTGCGCAGTACGGCGGCACAATCACCTCGGTCCTCCTGCGCCTTCCGGGGGAAGCGAGTTCCGTTGTCACCGTCTTTGACGGCTACATGATGGCCAAACAGGGACGCGCCGGAACCGCACTGGGCATTGCCGCCATCGGCTCCTTCATCGGCGGGACGGTCGCCATCATCGGCCTGACCTTCCTGGCGCCGCTGATCGCCGGCTTCGCCCTGGACTTCGGCCCGCCCGAATACACGGCCCTGGCCCTTCTGGGCATCCTCCTTGTCGCCACGATCAGCAACGGCAGTAAAGTCAAGGCCCTCATTGCCGCAGCCATCGGCCTGCTGCTGGCGACCGTTGGCCGGGATTCCTTCACCGGCGCCGAACGCTTCACCTTCGGCAACCTCAACCTGGCCGACGGCATCGACTTCGTTCCCGTGGCCATGGGCCTGTTCGGGCTCGGCGAAATCCTGCACAGCCTCGAGGAGCGCCACCGCGCCACCTCGGTGCCGGCCAAGGTGACGAACGTGTGGCCTTCCCGCAAGGACCTCAAGCAATCCTCCGGAGCCATCGGACGCGGCTCCGTCCTTGGATTCTTCCTGGGCATCCTGCCCGGCGGCGGCGCCACGATTGCCTCCATGGCGGCCTACGCAATGGAGAAGAAGCGCGCCAAGCATCCGGAACGCTTCGGCCGCGGAGCAGTTGAAGGCGTGGCCGGTCCGGAAACCGCCAACAACGCCGCGGCAACCAGTTCCTTCATTCCGCTGCTGACGCTCGGCATCCCGGCCAACGCCACGATGGCGCTGATGTACGGCGCGCTGCTGATCCAGGGCGTCACCCCCGGCCCGCAGCTGGTGGAAAACGATCCGGAACTCTTCTGGGGCGTCATCAACTCCATGTACATCGGCAACATCCTGCTCCTGCTGATGTCCATCCCGCTGGTGGGCATCTTCATCCGGATCCTGCGTGTCCGGGCCGCCATCCTGGCCCCGGTGACGGCACTGATCACCATCCTCGGCGCCTACACCATCAACAACTCCATGTTCGATGTCCTGCTGGTGATTTTCTTCGGCGCCGTGGGATACCTGATGAAGAAGTTCGGTTTCGAACCGGGACCCCTCGTGCTGGCATTCGTTCTCGGCTCGCTGCTGGAGTCCTCGCTGCGCCGTTCGCTCCTGGTCCTGGACGGTGACGTCATGGGCTTCTTCAGCCGGCCGATCTCCGCATCGCTGCTCCTCGTTTTCGTGTTTGTGGCAGTCCTTCCCGTTATCCAGTCGGCGCTTCGCCGCCGCAAGACCGCCGCCAACGCGCCGGTCCTCCAGAAAAAGGAATCAGCATGAGCATCCTCGTCGGATATGTCCCCAATGCGGTTGGTGAAGCAGCCGCCGCGGCAGCCATCAGCGAAGCAAAGCTCCGCGGAGAGGAACTGCTGATCGTGAACTCCAGCCGGCAGGGCGCCCTGGTGGAGAAAATGGTGGCGACGCCGGCCGACCTCAAGCGCCTGGCGGAAGCCAGCACGGCGGCCGGCGTTTCGGCCACCGTGCTGCAGCCCAGCCACACCGATGACCTGGCAGAGGAAATCCTTGAGCTGGCCCGCGCCCACGACGTGTCGCTGATCGTGATTGGACTGCGCCAGCGGTCCCAGGTGGGCAAGTTCATCATGGGTTCGGTGGCGCAGCGGATCCTGCTGCAGGCAGACCGCCCGGTGCTGGCAGTGAAGCCGGAACAGCGCGGTTAGTCCCGTTCGCCGGCGCTGGCCTCGAGCCGGCGCCGCGAACCGGCAAGGTGGATGCGCATGGCTGCAGCGGCGGCCAGGGCATCCCCGGCACTGACAGCATCAAGGACGGCCCGGTGTTCAACGGACACCGGGCCAATGTCCGTTTCCGGGGACGTGCCGGCCTCCAGCCGTTGCCGGGGCATGGCAATCATCGCGGGACCGAGGTTCTGCAGGGCGTCGGCAAGGTAGGCGTTCCCGGAGGCCTCGGCCACCGCATGATGGAAAGCGTAGTCAAATCCCAGGGTCGCGGCAGGGTTGCCCCCTGCGGCGTCGAAGTTTCCCAGGGCAGCCTCCAGGGCCGCGAGCTGGGCGGGAGTGCGCCGAACGGCAGCCAGGGCCGCGGCTTCGGATTCGATGGCAGTCCGGAACTCCAGCAGTTCCAGGCGCTGCTTCAGGGTCCGGGCGGGCCGGTGGGCTCCGGAGCTCTCCGGAGGCGGAGGCACCAGGACAAAACTGCCGCTGCCGCGGCGGGTGTGGATGAGCCCCTCGGCCTGCAGCCGGGCGACCGCTTCCCGGACCACGGTTCGCGACACGCCGTGCCGGGCTATCAGGGTGCTCTCACTGGGAAGGCGGTCGCCCGGGGCTATCCGTCCGTCAACGATGTCCGCCCGCAGCGCGCCGGCGAGATCGGAGGTCAGGTGGGGGCTCATCCACTTATCGTCGCATGCGGGTCAGGCAAGCCCGAACTGCACGCTGTCGGTGGTCCAGGCCCGGGCCTGCTCGCTCAGGCTGACGCCGAGCCCGGGGCGGTTGGGCACCAGCATCCGGCCGCCCTTGGTCTCCAGCCGTTCGTTGAACAGCGGGTCCAGCCAGTCAAAGTGCTCCACCCAGGCTTCGCGCGGATAGGCTGCGGCCAGGTGCAGGTGGATTTCCATGGCAAAGTGCGGAGCCAGGTCCAGTCCCTTCTGGTCGGCCAGGGTGGCCAGCCGCAGGAACTGGGTGATCCCGCCGACCCGGGGCGCATCGGGCTGGATGATGTCGCAGGCGCCCAGCGCGATCAGGCGTTCGTGTTCAGCCACCGACGCCAGCATTTCACCGGTGGCGATGGGGGTGTCCAGTGCGCGTGCCAGCTCGGCGTGCCCCTCGGCGTCGTACGCGTCCAGGGGCTCTTCGATCCAGGTGAGGTCGAAGACCTCCAGGCGGCGGCCCATCCGCAGCGCCGTGCTGCGGTCCCACTGCTGGTTTGCGTCGACCATGAGCGGAACGTCGGGGCCGATGTGCTCGCGCACCCCGGCCACCCGGCGCAGGTCCTCGGCGGAGTCCGGAAGTCCCACCTTGATCTTGATGCCGCCGATGCCCTCTTCGAGTGACTGGCTGGCGCGGTCCTTGATCTCCTCGAGCGAGGCGTTAAGGAACCCGCCGGAGGTGTTGTAGGTGCGCACCGAGTCGCGGTAGGAGCCGAGCAGCTTCGCCAGCGGCAGGCCGGCCCGCTTCGCCTTGAGGTCGTAGAGGGCGATGTCCAGGGCGGCGAGGGCCTGGGTGGCGACGCCGGAGCGGCCCACTGAGGCGCCGGCCCAGAGCAGCTTGGTGTAGATCTTGCCGATGTCATTGGGATCCTCGCCGAGCATGCCTTCGGCGACTTCCTTGGCATGGGCGTACTGGGCGGGGCCGCCCGCGCGCTTGGAGTAACTGAAGCCGAGGCCCTGGTGGCCCTGTTCCGTGGTGATCTCCGCAAACAGGAAGACCACTTCGGTCATCGGCTTCTGCCGGCCGGTGAAAACCTTGGCATCGGAGATGGGAGTGGAGAGCGGAAGCGTCGCCGTGGAGAGCTTCACATGGCGGATGGCATCAACGGTGTAGGGCATCGCGGTCCTTATCTGAGTGACGGAGTTCACTTATAGTACAAGTGGCCTAACTTGTACTACAAGTTGTGTGTCCCTCCGACCCGGACTCAGAACCGGCCGGAGCTGCCTGCTCCGGAGAAACTGCCGCCCGAGCTGCCGTATCCGGTGGAGCTGGAACCCGACTCGGAGGAACGGGCCGATTCCACGCTGCTGGTGCCGTGCTCGATGCCGGAGTTGAAGCTGCCCACCGAGTAGTAGAAGTAGGCGGGAAAAGCGGTGTCCACGATGCCGGGGCGGTAGCCGTCCCGGTGCAGGCGGCGCGGCTCGGCGGCCTTCTTCAGTTCCTCCTGCATGAGTTCCCGCTCGGCGCCGGACTTTGTTTGGGCGGCGATCACGGTTTTTGCATGGTGCTTGAGCAGCTCCGAGAGCTCGGTGCGGCTGGCCTTGATGCGGTCAAGCGCCTGCTCGGGGGTGATCCGGTCCTCCGTCAGCGCCGTGGAGGCCGCCGCGAGCTGCTCCCGGGCCTGCTGCCGGAACGCACGCAGCGCGTGGGCCGTGGCGGAGTCCTTCTCGGCCGCGCCCCTGCCTTCCAGCTGGTCGTCGAGCAGATCCAGGTCTTCGAAGAGCGGTCCGGTTTGGCGGTCCCAGGCCCGTTCCCAGCCCGGCGCCTTGTTCAGCAGCGCGTTGGTGTCAGCGATGACGTCGTCCAGGCCGTCCAGCTCCATGGCGGCGTCGGCATACTGTTCCAGCACGGTGGTGCTGGAGCGCTGCTTCAGGTCCTTGTCGGTGAGCGCGTGTGCCGCATTGTTGAGCTCGGTCGCAGTGTTGTAGCGGACCATGAAGGTTCGGTATTCCTCCAGGACGCGAGCACCGTAGGAAGAATCCGCCGGAATGGTGTTGGCGTTAACCTCCGTTGCGTCCAGATCGTGGGTCACGCTGGAGTAGCTGGCATCGGCGTCGGCCAGGAGCCTGCGGTTTTTGCGCTGCCGGTTCCAGCGCACCAGCACGTACGTGATGGACGAGACCAGGCCTGCAAGCACCGCAGCGCCGGCACCGAGAATAACGGCGGGGGAGAGGTACCAGGGCCGGTTGATCAGCTTTGCCGCCTCCTCGACGGCGGCGATGGTGCCCTCGGTCCAATTGGCCTCGGCGAAGAGGCTGTTCGTCTCCTCCCTGATGTCTTCCTGCTGGCTCAGGGGAATTTTCCGGTCCTCGCCGTAGTACGTTCCGGTCCAGCGGCCCGTCGGATCCAGCGCGAAGATGAACAGTCCGTCCGCCCACTTCTGCCCGTCCCCGCTGAGCCACTCCGGATGCTGCTCCCGGGCGAAACGGAGCACTTCGGCGTTGAGGACGGTGCCGTCCTCGTTGCCCGCCGGGCCGTTGTAGGTATAGACGGCCACCGTTGTCGGTTCCCGGAACTCGATGTCTTCCAGGGCGGGCAGGAGCGTGTTGGCGTCCAGCACACCGGCCGTGTCCTCCACAATCACCTCCTCCGGGGTCACGGCGGCCGCTGCCGCCGCACCTCCCGTCAGCGTGATGAGGCTCAGCAGTAAAGCGGTCAGTGCCCGGCGCATGGTTCTCCCCGTGTCGGTGGCGGATTTCTGGACGAGCCTAGCGCGGATCAGTGTCCGGAGCAGCAGGGTCCCGGTTTCCGGCGCGGGAGCGGTCCTGCGGAGGCGCGCCCAGGGAAGAGCCGGACCCTAGATGAGCATCGCGGCGCGGACCGTCTCGGCAGCCCCGGCGCCTCCGCCGCCGGTGGAACTCACCCGCCCGGCCGCCAGTACGTAGTAGGTGTCCGCCGCCTGCAGCGCGAACCCGATGTGCTGTTCCACCAGCAGCACATGCATGCCCGAACGCGACGCCAGATTCATGATGGTGTGCTCAATTTCCGCCACCACGTTGGGCTGGATGCCCTCGGTGGGCTCGTCCAGGATGAGCAGCGCCGGTTCGGTGATCAGCGCGCGGGCAATGGCCAGCTGCTGCCGCTGCCCGCCGGACAGCAGCCCGGCCCGGCGGCCCAGCAGCGGTTTCAGCGCCGGAAACATGTCCAGCGACTCGTCCACGAGCGCCTTGCCGCGCTTGCGCCCATCGGCCACCAGCCGCAGGTTTTCCATTGTCGTGAGCGGGCCGAAGGACTGCTGGCCCTGCGGAACATACGCCAGCCCGCGCGCCACGCGCTGGTGCGGCCGCAGCCCGGAAATATCTTCACCGTTGAACCGGATGGTCCCGGCGGTGGGTCTGATGATGCCGACGACGGCGCGCAGCAGCGTGGATTTCCCGGCGCCGTTGTGTCCCAGGACGGAGGAGACGGCGTCGTCGGGCACGGTCACCGAGACGCCGTGCAGCACCTCGGTGCGCCCGTATCCGGCCTTGAGCTCCTGAATTTCCAGCATCAGTGTCCTTTCGCGGGCGTGGTGCCCAAATAGACTTCCTGCACGCGCGGATCGGCCTGGACGTCGGCCACGCTGCCCTCGCTGAGGACCTTTCCGGCGGCCAGGACGGTCACCGAGGTGGCATATTCGCGGACAAAATCCATGTCGTGTTCAATGACCAGGGTGATCCGGTTGGCGCCGATGCGCCGCAGCAGCTCGCCGGTCTGGGCGCGCTCGTCCTGGCTCATGCCGGCAATGGGCTCGTCCAGCAGCAGCAGCTCGGAATTCTGCACCAGCAGCATGCCGATCTCGAGCCACTGCTTCTGCCCGTGGGCCAGGGTGCCGGCCTGCGCGGAGGCCAGATGCTCCAGCCCGATAATCTCCAGCGCCTCCTCCACTGCCGGTTCGGTGCCGCGGCGCCGGCGCAGCAGCTCAAGCGGCTTTCGGCGGGAGCCTGCCGCGATGTCCAGGTTCTGCAGCACCGAGAGGTTCTCGAAGACGCTGGCGGTCTGGAAGGTGCGGCCGACGCCGAGCTTGGCGATCTGATGCACCTTCCGGCCCAGGATTTCGGTGCCGGTGTGGTTGACCGACCCGGTGGCCGGAACCAGGCCGGTGATGGCGTCGATCATGGTGGTCTTTCCGGCGCCGTTGGGCCCGATCAGGAACCGCAGGTCGCCCTGGGTGACGTCCAGATTGACGCCGTCGACGGCCGTGAACCCGTCGAAGGCCACGCGGAGGTCGCGGATTTCCAGGTACTGCGGACGGCCGGTGCGCTGTCCGCCGGCCACCGGCTCGCCCTGCGGCAGCAGTGCGGTGGAGCGTGCGGCTGAGTCGTTCATGGTCAGGACTCCTTCGAAGCGGAGGGCAGGGAAGCGTCGTCGGCATCATCTTTGCGCCGCCGCGTCCGGCCGATCAGCCCGGGCAGCGAGGCCAGGCCTCCGGGCAGAAAGCCGATGACCAGCACGAACAGCAGGCCCTGGAAGTACACCCAGAACGACGGGAAGGTCGAGGCCAGCGAGGTCTGCGCAATGGCCACGCCCAGCGCACCGAGCACCGGACCCAGGACCGTGGCCCGGCCGCCGATCGCCACGCCGATCAGGAAGGCAATCGAGGGGGTCACCCCGACGTCGGCCGGGGAAATGATGCCCACCAGCGGCACGAACAGCGCGCCGGCGACGCCGGCCATCACGGCGGCCAGAACGTAGACCACGGTTTTGACTGTTGCCGGATCGTAGCCGAGGAACCGCACCCGCTCCTCCTGGTCACGCACCGCGACCAGCAGCTCGCCGAAGCGGCTGTGCATCAGCTGCCGGGCTGCGGCCACCACGACCAGGAGCACGACGGCGGCGAGCAGGTACAGCATCCGCTTGTTGGCCGGATCGGCCAGGTCCAGGCCGAAGAAGGACCGGAAACCGCTGAGCCCGTTGGATCCGCCGGTGGTGGCCTGCTGCCCAATCAGCAGCACCGCAAACGCGGCAGCCAGCGCCTGGCTGAGGATCGCGAAGTACGCGCCCTTGACCCGGCGTTTGAAGATCGCCAGGCCCAGCACCAGGGCCACCAGTCCGGGCACCAGCACGACGGCGGCAAGCGTCACCACCGGGCTGCGGAACGGTTCCCACCAGCCCGGCACGGTGCCGGAGCCGTAGAGCATCATGAAATCCGGAACCCCGGTGCCGCCGAAGAGCGCGGCGTCGGCAAGCTTCATGTGCATGGCCATGATGTAGGCGCCGAGGCCGAAGAACACGCCCTGGCCCAGGGTGAGCATGCCGCCCCGGCCCCAGGCCAGGCCGATGCCCACGGCCACGATCGCGAAACAGATGAACTTGCCGAGCAGGGTCAGGCTGAAGACCGGCAGCAGCGCGGGAGCGGCCACCAGGAGCAGCGCGGCGCCGGCGGCAAATCCGGTGAGGACACCGGACCGGGACCGGCCGAAGGCCGCCAGCTGCCCGGACAGCCGCGGTGTGCCTGCGGCTCCGTTGCCCGCTGCGCCGGCGCGGGCGGTGTGTGCTCTGCGTGCTGTTGCGGTGCTCATGCCAGGCTCCTGGTCTTGAGGGTGAAGATGCCCTGCGGGCGGACCTGCAGGAAAATCACGATGGCCGCCAGGATCAGCACCTTGCCGATGCTGGCGGTGGTGGAGAACTCGAACACCGACTGCAGCACGCCCAGCGCAAACGCCGCGATGGCCGCCCCCTTGATCTGGCCGATTCCGCCGGCCACGACCACCAGGAAGGCGTCAACGATGTAGTTCGGTCCGAGATAGGGGCTGGTGGAACCGATCAGGGTCACCGCCACCCCCGCGACTCCGGCCAGGCCGGAGCCAATAAAGAAGGTGAGCTGATCGGTGCGGCGCGAGGAAATGCCGCTGGCTTCGGCCAGATCCCGGTTGACGACGACGGCGCGGATCCGCCGGCCCAGTGGCGTGGCCTTCAGCAGCAGGGCCAGCGCCGCGAGGCAGGCCAGGGCCAGGGCGAGGATGAACAGCCGGGTCAGCGGAATCGGCGCACCCAGCAGTTCCACGTTGCCCTGCAGCCAGGACGGCACCCGGACGTCCACGCTCGGTGCGCCGAAGACGTCGCGGGCCACCTGCTGCAGGATCAGCGAAACCCCGAAAGTCACCAGCAGGGTGTCCAGTGGCCGGTGGTACATCCGCTTCAGCAGCAGGCCCTCCAATGCCAGCCCCATGACCCCGCCCACGAGGAAGGCTGCCGGCAGGGACACCAGCAGTGACACCCCGGCGCTGCCCAGGCTCTGCTGCACCACAAAGGCGGTGTAGGCGCCGGCCATGATGAACTCACCGTGCGCCATGTTGATGACGCCCATCTGGCCGAAGGTCAACGACAGGCCCAGTGCTGCAAGCAGCAGCACCGAGCCGAGGCTGAGCCCGGCAAACATCTGTCCGATCAGCAGTTCCATAAAGGTGGACCTTTCACAGGGGAAGCGGAAGCTAAGACGGCGCCGCGGGGACGCCGGGAGGGACGCCGGGAGGGAGCGGTACGGCTAGGACAGGCCAGAGGCCCAGTCGTAGCTCAACAGGAACGGATCCGGTTCCACGGCTTCGGGAGCTTCCCAGACGGTTTCGATCAGCCCATCCGGGGTGATCTTGCCGATGCGCGGGGTCTTGGTGATGTGGTTGTTCTCGCCGTTGACGGTGACGGTGCCTTCGGGTGCTTCGAAACTCACGCCGTCGGCCGCGTCCTGCACCTTGTCCACGTCGAAGGATCCGGCCTTTTCCACCATGGCCTTCCACAGGTAGAGCGAGGTGTAGGCGGCTTCCATCGGGTCGCTGGTGACGCGGTCGGCGCCGTACTTGTCCTTGAAGGCGGTGACGAAGGCGGTGTTGGCCGGGCTTTCCAGGGTCTGGTAATAGTCCCAGGCGGTGAGCTGGCCTTCGATGTTTTCCAGTCCGATGCCGGGGACCTCCTCCTCGGCAATGGAAACGGAGACCACGGGCATGGCGTCCGCCGTCAGGCCCACGCTCTTGTACTGGCGGAAGAAGGCCACATTGGAGTCGCCGTTCAGGGTGTTGAACACGGCGTCGGCTCCGGAGTCGCGGACCTTGTTGACGATGGTCGAGAACTCGGTGGAGCCCAGGGGCGTGTATTCCTCGCCGACAATTTCCATGCCGTGCGCCTCGGCATAGGCATTGATGATCTTGTTGGCGGTCCGCGGAAACACATAGTCGCTGCCAACCAGGAAGATCGTTTTGGTGCCCTGCTCCGCCAGATAATCAAGGGCCGGGATGATCTGCTGGTTTGTCGTGGCGCCGGTGTAGAAAATGTTCTCCGAAGATTCCAGGCCCTCATACTGCACCGGATAGAAAAGCAGTGAATTGTTGGACTCGAACACCGGCAGCATGGCCTTGCGGGAGGAGGAGGTCCAGCCGCCAAACACCGCGGCGGTGCAGTCCTGCTGGATCAGCTTGCCCGCCCGCTCCGCGAACTTGGTGGGCTCGGAGGCGCCGTCTTCGCTGATGACCTCCAACTGCTTGCCCAGCACGCCGCCGTCAGCGTTGATTTCCTCGGCCGCCAGGGACAGCGAATCGAACACTGTGCTCTCGGAAATGGCCATGGTGCC
Organism: Arthrobacter sp. zg-Y1219; assembly: GCF_030125545.1. Lineage (NCBI taxonomy): Bacteria > Bacillati > Actinomycetota > Actinomycetes > Micrococcales > Micrococcaceae > Arthrobacter > Arthrobacter sp. zg-Y1219. The sequence goes on along the minus strand of NZ_JASKLY010000015.1, from coordinate 87,204 downwards.
GGAAAGGGAATTCAGAAACCCGACCTTGACGCTGTCGCCGGAGGTGTCCACGCAGGACGCGGGGCCGCCGGTTGCCTCCCCGGCCTCGGCAGGGTCGCTGATCTGCGAGCCGCAGCCGGCCAGCGTGGCCGCCAGCACTGCCGCTGCCACAGGGATGAAAGCGCCTTTTTTGCCGTGTACTTTCATAACGCACCTATTTCTGAGGGGCCGCACTGTTTCAGCAGCGCAGACAATTGAGCGGGCCCTTTCCGGGCCGTTTCCCTCAACTTAGGTCACTCGTGTTTCATGTTTTGGCGACTAACGTTTCCCTGATATTTCTTTTGTTTCCGGTGCTTTTCCGGGGCGTGTCAACTGCGCACACCCACCGCCGGGTTCCGTTGCGTACTACGGAAGCATCCAGCCCAGCACCGGCGTGGACTGCAGGAAGACGATCACGCACAGCACCAGCAACAGTCCAACGCTCCATCCCAGCACCTTGCGGAACAGGACGGATTCCTGCCCGCTCATGTTCACCGCCGCCGCGCCGATCGCCAGGTTCTGCGGGCTGATCAGCTTGCCCATCACCCCGCCGCCGGTGTTGGCGGCGACCATCAGCTTCGGGTCGAGTCCTGCCTGCGCGCCGGCCGTTTCCTGCAGTTTGGCAAACAGGGCATTGGCCGAGGTGTCCGAACCGGTGACGGCGGTGCCGATCCAGCCCAGCACGGGGGAGAGGAACGCGAAGAAGGCGCCGGTGCCGGCGAGCCAGGTGCCGATGGAGACCGTCTGGCCCGAAAAGTTCATCACGTAGGCCAGCGCCAGGACCGCCAGGATGGTCAGCGCGGCCGAACGCATCCGGACCGCGGTGAGGCCGATTTCCCGAACTGCCGCGCCCATCGTCAGGGGATACCTGCCGTTGTCGTTGAACCTGGAATAGACCAGTGCCACGATGAGGCCGCTGATCAGCAGCAGCGTGCCGGGACTGATCAGCCATTCGAAGTCGTAGATCGTAGAGGACTGCTGCTGCCCGTTGGCGTCCAGCAGGGACTCGTGAAGGACCGGCCAGGGAATCTCGATGGTGGTTTTCGCCAGGGCCCCGGGAATGTCGACGCCCCACGTCCAGAGGTTCACGATGCCGAAAATGACAATCACCAGGACATAGGGAAACAGGGCCATCCAGGCCCGGCCGGGGGTGAGCCGGTCCGCGGCGGTGTCGCTCGCGGCCGTGCCGATGTCCGAAGAGCCCGCCCCCGACGGAGTCCAGCCCGAGGCCCGGGCCTCGGCGAGTTCCTTGCTCATCCGGGCGTCGGCTTCCTGCCCGTTTCGGGGATGCCAGATCCGCAGGAAACCCACGGCGGCGGCCATTGCGACCAGCGACGCCAAAATGTCGGTCAGTTCGTAGGAGAAGTAGTTCGAGCACAGGAACTGGGCCACGGCGAACACGAGGCCGGTGAACAGTGCCACCGGCCAGCAGTCCCGCACCCCGCGTTTGCCGTCCAAAATGATCAGCAGCACCATCGGGATGAAGACGGCCAGCAGCGGAGTCTGGCGTCCCACGACTGCAGCGATTTCGTCCCCGGTGTAGCTGGTGAGGTTGGCCGCCGTCGTAATCGGGATGGCGAGCGCGCCGAAGGCGACCGGCGCGGTGTTGGCCACCAGGACAGCGCTGGCGGCCCGGACCGGAGCGATGCCCAGGGCCAGCAGCATGGTGACGGTGATCGCCACGGGAGCGCCGAAGCCGGCCAGCGCCTCCAGCAGCCCGCCGAAGCAGAAAGCCACCAGGATGGCCTGGACGCGCAGGTCCCCGCCGCCGACGGCGTCGAACACGCGGCGCAGATCCTCGAACCGGCCGCTGAGCACCGTGATCTGGTAGAGCCAGACGGCCATGATGATGATCCAGACGACCGGAAACAGGCCAAAGGCAGCGCCCTGCGTGGCGGACAGCAGGGCCAGTCCCACCGGCATGCCGAACCCGAGGACCCCGATGACCAGGGCGGCGAGCAGTGCCCACGCCCCGGCAACATAGGCTTTGGTCTTGGCGAAGGCCAGCAGGAGGAAAAACACGAGCAGGGGGACGAGGGCCAGCAGCGCTGACAACGTCACGCTGTTGGCTACCGCATCGGTGGTGGGTGTGAAGCTTTCCATGGTGACCTCCGGGTCGCGCCGCACGGCGGCGCCAACGGAAAAACACGGCGTGGTGTGGGTACAGTCCAACTGCGGCAGCGAGAGCGGACAGGGCAGGCCGGTCCACCATTCAGCGTAGGCCGGTACGCCGGAGTCGGCGCCGACTGCCGGTGAAATACCTGCCATCGGCGGCACGGGGTTGACGACGGCGGAAAGCTGGCGGCGGTCCGGCGGGCGCGCGCGGCTACAGGGGGTCGGTGTACCAGCCGCGGGCCAGATAAATGTCGGTGTACGACCCGCGGTCGACGTCGAGATCCTCGCGGCGGGTGAGCCCGGCCGCGAGCGCCGTCTGCTGCGAACCGAGGTTGTCAGCGGTGGTGTAGGCAATCACCGGCAGCCCCGGCAGCAGCTTTTCCGCCAGCCGGACCGCTTCCCGGGCGCCTTCCGTGGCGTAGCCCCGGCCCCAGGCCTCCGGAACGTAGCGGTAATAGAGGTTCAGTGCGGGCCTGGACTGCACGAGCCGGTGGGAGAGCCCGGTGAATCCGATGAGTGTCTGCGGGTCCGCCTGCGTGGTCACCGCCCAGACGCCGAAGCCGTGGCGGTACCAGTGCAGCCCGATTTCGTGGAAAATACGGGCCGACGACGCCCGGGTCACTGAGCGCGGCGCCGGATGGTGAACGTTGGTGCGCGGGTCCGTGTGCAGGTCCAGGGCTGCCGGTTCATCGGCGCCTTCCGGACGCCGCAGGATCAGCCGGTCGGTGAGGACCGGGGTCCAATCGGCAACATCCTGTGCGGGCATGGACCAACTTTAAGGCAGAAACGGCGCCTGGTACACCGGCGCCCCCGCCCGGGGCTATCCGGCCTCGGTTGCCGCTTCCGCCCCTGCCTCGCTTTCGCGGTGATGGCGCACGTAGCCGGCCGCCGCCACCGCAATGGAGATCGCTGCGGACACGGCCAGCCCCAGCCACAGTCCGACTTTCAGCGCGGCAGACCCGGCGACGGCGCCCGCCAGGATCAGCGCGACAGCCAGCGCACGCCGCTGCCAAAACCGGCTGTCGCCGCCGGCCAGCTTCGAATCCGAGGCCAGCCCGGTGATGGTGGACGTCACCACTACCGTGGTGATCTCGGCGACCTTCAGCCGTTTGGCAGTGGCGGCCTGAACGCCCATGACCGTGGCCATCGAGGAAGTGGTGAGGCTGCCCAGCGTGGAGTTGCCCTGGACATCGGCGACCGCCACGAAGACCGCGAGCGCCGTGAGCCCGGCGGCCACCACAATCAGCGCGATGGAGGTGCGCGAAGACCAGCCCTCGGGACCCTTGCGCAGCATGCGGCCGGCCAGGGCGGCTCCGAGCATGAAAAAGATCAGCGCCAGCGTGGGCCGCAGAATCGGCAGCTGCCCTCCGTCGGCAAAGGCCATGCCCAGGAGGACGACGTTTCCCGTCATATTTCCGGTGAACACCCGGTCCAGTCCGAGATAGCCGACGGCGTCCACCACCCCGGTGGAGAACGTCAGCGCCAGCATCAGCCACAGGTGCACCCGGTCGGTGGGCACCGCATTCAATCGCTTCACGTTGGAAAACTCCCGTACCTAGAGGATGCTGCCGGCAACTGTATCCGAAGTTCCGGGTGTAGCTTCGTTGGTATTGACCCCCGGCCCGCCGGCTTCCAGCGACAGGAACACCAGCCACCGTGACTTTCACAGCACCCGATTCCTTCACCACCCGTCCCACGCTCCAGGGCACCTTCGGCATGAGCGCCTCCACCCACTGGCTGGCCACGGCCTCCTCGCAGGCGGTGCTCGAACGCGGCGGCAACGCCTTTGACGCCGCCGCGGCGGCAGCATTCGTCCTGCACGTGGTCGAACCGCACCTGAACGGGCCGGGCGGGGACATGACAGGGATTTTCGTTACCGCCGCCAACCCCTCCGAACCAGTGGTCCTGATGGGGCAGGGCCCGGCTCCGGCGGCGGCGACGCCGGAACACTACCGCGCCGAGGGCCTGGAGCTGGTGCCCGGCGCCGGTGCCCTGGCCGCTGCCGTTCCGGCCGCCGTCGACGCCTGGCTGATGCTGCTCCGCGACCACGGCACCTGGGAACTTGCCGACGTGCTGGCCTACGCCGTCGGCTACGCCCGCGACGGGCATCCCGTGCTGGGCAGGGTCGGCGCCACGATCGCCTCCGTCGCTGACCTGTTCGCCCGGCACTGGCCCACCTCCGCGGAGCAGTGGATGCCCGGCGGACGGATTCCGCAGGACGGGGAGATCATCCGCAACGAGGCCTATGCTGCGGTCCTGGACCGGTTGGCGGCGGCCGGCAGCCCGGAGGGCAGCCGGGAGGAACGCATCGATGCGGCCCGCCGCGAGTGGCGCGAAGGGTTTGTGGCCCGTGCCGCCGTCGACTTCCTGTCGGTGCCGCACCGCCATTCGTCCGGCTCGGATCACGCCGGGGTGCTGACCCTGGCGGACTTTGCGTCCTGCAGCGCAGCCTACGAGCCGGCGCTGACCTTTGACTTCCGCGGCCACACCATTGCCAAGACCGGACCCTGGGGCCAGGGGCCGGCGCTGCTGCAGACCCTGGCCATCCTGGCCGGCTTTGACGACGAGCGGCTGGATCCCTCCACCGAGCTGGGCGCGCACACCATCCTGGAAGCGCAGAAGCTGGCCATCGCCGATCGGGAGGCCTACTACGGCGATGCCGGAGACACGCGGGCCGGGGTTCCCCTGGACTACCTGCTCAGCGAGGAGTACGCCGCCGGGCGCCGCGCCCTGATCACCGACCGCGCCTCCCACGAGTTCCGGCCCGGAACGGTCCCCGGCCGCACGCCGTTTGTGCCGCCGCTGCGCACCGAATACCTCGCGCCGGCGCTGGCCGGCGCGGCCTTCGCCGGAGTGGGCGAACCGACGGTTCTACCCACGGGGGAGACCCGCGGCGACACCTGCCACATCGACGTCGTGGACCAGTGGGGCAACATGGTCTCCGCCACGCCGTCGGGCGGCTGGCTGCAGTCCTCGCCCACCATTCCGGACCTCGGGTTCTGCCTGGGGTCGCGGCTGCAGATGACCTGGCTGGAAACCGGTGCTCCGTCCACCTTGGCGGCCGGCAGGCGCCCCCGGACCACGCTCACGCCCACGCTGGTGCTTCGGGACGGCCGGCCGGTCACGGCGCTGGGTTCGCCCGGGGGTGACCAGCAGGACCAGTGGCAGCTGCTGTATCTGCTGCGCACGCTCGTCGGCGGCTATACACCGCAGCAGGCAGTGGACGCGCCGGCCCTGCACACCACCTCGCTTCCCGGGTCCTTCTATCCCCGGACCTGGACACCCGGCGGTGCAGTGGTCGAAGACCGGCTCGGCGACGCCGTCATCGAGGGCCTGTCCCGGCGCGGACACGTGATCACCCGGGCCGGGAACTGGGCCCTGGGCCGCCTCTCCGCGGTGGTTAGCGATCCGGAGACCGGCCTGCTGCAGGCAGCCGCCAACCCCAGGGGAGCGCAGGGGTACGCCGCCGGCCGCTAGCTGCACCGCGGGATCAGTCGGCCACAGCAGGATCAGGCCGCACCCGCAGCCGGGGCGGGCGGGCCGGCCGGCCCGCCGCGCGCAATCCGCCGGCGCTGCCACAGGGTCCAGACCAGCCAGATGCCCCACACCAGCAGCAGCACCGCGGCTCCGGCGAGGGCCGTTGACCAGCTCAGCGGCCCGGTCCGCCCGGCGATCACCAGAAAGCCCCACCAGGACACCGCGGCGACGGCCAGCAGGTTCACCAGCGGGCCCAGGACGGCGGCCCCGCTGCGGGTGCGCACTGCGGTGACCACGACGTCGGCCGCCATGAGCACGGCCACTGCACAGACCGTGCCGGCGGCGAAGGCGGCGACCTCGGGGGACACATCGCGGTCCGCAAACCAGAGGATCAACAGGATGACCGCTGCGGCCAGCGCCAGCGCCTCGATGACGGCACCCAGCAGGTTCAGGCCGCGGAGCTGGCGCTCGCTGTCCCGCCGCTTGGCCGGGATGAAGCCCCAGGCCGACCGCCGGAAGTAGGAGGAAGCCAGGTTCGCGAAGAGCAGGGTGGCGCCGGCGGCGACAAACGGAGCCACGAAGTTGTTGCTCAGCACCCAGACCAGGGCGGCAACGGCAGCAAAGACCTGCGGCGAGCCCAGGATGCCGAGTCCCCAGGCGATCAGGAACGGCCGCCGGGCCGGCTCGAGGTCCAGCGGATGGACAAGGTAGTGGGTCTTGGCGTCCGGCAGTGCAACGCGCTCGTTGATCGGATTCACGGGGACCTCCAGGGAACCGTGTCCAGATGCGGCCCACGCAGGCCGCCCCTGGCGATTTCGTAGATTTTCTGCCGGGACACGCCCAGCTCTTCCGCTACCGTGACCGCACTGAAATCCTCCAGCAGGTCGGCGGCAGCCAAGGATCTGATGCCCGATGCCCTGCGGCCCAGCTGCGCCGCAAGAGCACCGACTTCGGCGGCCAGCAGGGCAACGGCGAGGGTGCCGCCAAAGGGGACGGCCCACCCCGGCTCCCCGGCCGAGGCGGCAGCATAAAGGTGGTCGCCGCCGTCGGACAGGACCGACTGAACCATGGCCGCGGACAACCCCGCCGCCTCGAAACGGGCGGCAGCGGCGGCGCGTTCGGGCGCCGGCCGGTGGGACAGCACCCTGTCCCAGGGCGTTCCGTCCTTGGCTGTTCGGCGGGAGTCCGGTCCGCTGTTGTCAGCCCGGGGGTTACTGATCATGGTTCGAGTGTGCGCGCTTCGGGCAGCGGCGTAAACCCCCTGGTGACAATTTCGTGCTGCGGCCTTTGAACGGCCCGCCGGTCCCGGTGCCGGGGCCGTTCCCAAGCCCGGACCCCGCGCCTACCATTGCTAGGAAGAGGAATTCCTCCAATCGTGAGCGGGGCTCTGCCATGGCCAACATCACCACCAGACCGGTTACCAAGCTGGGAATTGTCGGTGCGGGAAGCGTGGGAACATCGCTTGCCTACGCCGCCATCATCCGGGATGCCGCGCGGGAGATCGCCATCTACGACATCGACGCCACCCGTGCGGAGGCCGAGGGCCTGGACCTGGCCCACGGCACGCAGTTCACCGGCGCGAACACCGTGACCGGCGGCGGGCGCATCGAGGCCCTCGCCGGTTCGGACGTCATCGTGATCACCGCCGGGGCGCGTCAAAAGCCGGGGCAGACCCGGCTGGAGCTGGCGGGCGTCAACGTGGACATCATTTCAAAGCTGATGACGCAGTTAATGGAGCAGGCTCCGGACGCCGTTTACATCCTGGTGACCAATCCCTGCGACGTGCTGACGGTGGCCGCGCAGAAAGTTTCCGGGCTGCCGCGGAACCGGATCTTCTGTTCCGGCACCGTGCTGGACACCTCCCGCCTGCGGCTGCTCCTCGCCCGGGAAGCGCATGTGCTGATGACCAGCGTGCACGCCACCATCATTGGTGAGCACGGTGATTCCGAGTTCCCGGTCTGGTCCAACGCCACCATCGGTCCGGTGCCCATCCGGGACTGGAAGATCAGCGGCCGGCAGGTTTTCACCCAGACGTATCTGGACGCGGTCACCGACGACGTCATCAACGCCGCGTACCGGGTGATCGAGGGCAAGGGCGCCACCAACTACGCCATCGGGCTCGCCGGCGTGCGGATCGTGGAAGCCGTGATGCAGGCCGAAAACGCGGTGCTTCCCGTCTCGGCGTCCCTGCAGGGCGAATACGGCATCAGCGGCGTCGCGCTGTCCCTGCCCTCGATCGTGGGCATCAACGGCGTGTACGACATGCTGGAGATGCCGCTGGACGACGCCGAGACCAAGAAGCTGCAGGACTCCGCGGAGACCCTGCAGAACACGCTGGCCCAGCTCGGGGTGTAGGGCGTGCGCCATGGCCGCCTTAACGCGAACGACGGCGGGAGGTCACCGAAATTCGGTAACCTCCCGCCGTCGTGCCTCCGCGGCCGGAGCCCGGAGGGCGCGCGCGGAACTAGACGCGGGCGGGCTCTGCCGGTGCGGCGCCGCCCTTGGCGATTCGCACGGCGTCGTCGAATTCGGCGTCGATCTCAGCTGAGGGCTTGTACGTCAGCCGGCTGACCACCACGGTGAGCACCAGGTTGATGATGAAGCCCGGAATGATTTCGTAGACATCGCCGAGGACGCCTGGCATTTCGAACGTGCCCCACAGGAAGGCAACCGCGGCGCCGGCGATCATGCCGGTCAGCGCGCCGGCAGTGGTGAGTCGGCGCCAGTAGAGGGCGAGCAGGATGGTGGGGCCGAAGGCCGCGCCGAAGCCGGCCCAGGCAAAGCCCACCAGTTCCAGGATCGAGGCGTTGCGGTCCAGGGCGATCAGGATCGACACCACCGACACCAGCAGCACACCCATGCGGCCGAGCATCACCAGGGACCGCGGCGAAGCATCGCGCTTGAACGCAATCTTGTACAGGTCCTCGACCAGGGCCGAGGACGTCACAATCAGCTGGGAGGAAATCGTGCTCATGATCGCGGCCAGCACGGCGGCCAGCACAAATCCGGCCACCAGCGGGTGGAAGAAGAACTGGGCCAGGCTCAGGAACACTGCCTCGGGATCGGCCAGCGTGAGGTCGTTCTGCTGGAAGTACGCAGCGCCGATCAGTGCCGTCATGATGGCGCCGATCACGGTCAGGAGCATCCAGGCGACGCCGATCCGGCGTCCGGCCACGGCATCCTGCGGGGAGCGCAGGGCCATGAAGCGCACGATGATGTGCGGCTGGCCGAAGTAGCCCAGGCCCCAGGCCAGGGCAGAGATGACGCCCACCGCGGTGCCGCCGGCAATCGGGTCCAGCATGTCCGGGTTGATCTCGCGCAGTGAATCGGTCATGCCGCCCAGGCCGCCGACCTGGGTCAGGCCGACCAGCGGCACCATAACCAGTGCAACCAGCATCATCAGGCCCTGGACGACGTCGGTGTAGCTGGCGGCGAGGAAACCGCCGAAGAGGGTGTAGGCAATGGTCACGCCGGCCACGATCAGCATGCCGATCAGGTAGCTGGAGCCGAACGAGCTCTCAAAGAACACGCCGCCGGCCACCATTCCGGAGGAAACGTAGAACGTGAAGAAGATCAGGATGATCAGGCCGGAGACCACGCGCAGCACGCGGGAGCGGTCCTTGAGCCGGTTCTCCAGGAAGCTGGGCACCGTGATGGAGTTGTTCGACACCAGGGTGTAGGACCGCAGCCGCGGGGCTACGAACTTCCAGTTCAGCCATGCGCCGGCGGTGAGGCCGACGGCGATCCAGCCTTCCACCAGCCCGGAAACGTAGATGGCGCCCGGCAGTCCCATCAGCAGCCAGCCGGACATGTCGGACGCGCCGGCGCTCAGCGCGGCAACTCCGGGCTTCAGGTCCCGGCCCGCCAGCATGTAGTCGTCGAGGTCGGTGGTGCGCCGGTAGGCCCACCAGCCAATCGCCAACATGGCGAGCATGTAGATCGCCATGGCGATCAGCTTGTATGTCTGGTCAGTCATTAGGAATGCCGTTCACTCTGGTTACGTATCTCGGTCCGGCCCGAAGGCCCGTCCAAGTATGCCAAGGGTCACACGGGGCGGGAAATCGCGGCGGTTCAGCGCAACCGGAAGACGGTGTCCTGCCAGTCCTTGTGGGCCGCGGTGTCCCGGCTCATCATGACGTGCTTGATGTTGGTGTAGTCCTGCAGCGAGTACGCGGACATGTCCTTGCCGAAGCCCGATCCCTTGTACCCGCCGTGCGGCATTTCCGAGATGATCGGAATGTGCTCGTTGATCCAGACGCAGCCCGCTGAAAGTTCCGCCGCGGCGCGCAGCGACCGGTTCAGGTCCCGGGTCCAGGCGGAGGCCGCGAGCCCGTACGGGGTGTCGTTGGCCAGCGCCAGTCCCTCGTCGTCGGTGTCAAAGGGCAGGGCGGTGAGCACCGGGCCGAACACCTCCTGCTGCACGATTTCCGACTCCTGCGCGGCACCGGCCACCAGCGTCGGGCGGTAGTAGGCGCCGGCGGCCAGGGGGCCGCCCGGCGCGCTTCCGCCGGCCAGGATCCGCGCTCCGGCGTCCCGGGCGCGGGTGACGAAGCCGGCCACCCGGTCCCGGTGCGCATGCGAGATCAATGCGCCCAGATCCGTGGCCTCATCCCGCGGATCGCCCAGGACCACCCGGTCCATGAGCTCGGCCACGCGTGCGGTGAAGGCCTCGAACAGCGGGCGCTGGATGTAGGCGCGGGTGGCGGCGGTGCAGTCCTGGCCGCCGTTGATGATGGCCGCGGCCACGGCACCGTGGGCGGCGGCCTCAACATCGGCGTCGTCGAAGACCACCAGTGGTGCCTTGCCGCCGAGCTCCAGATGCACGCGTTTGCCGGTGCGGGCGGCCAGCGCCATGATGTGGCGGCCGACGGCGGTGGACCCGGTGAAGGACGTCATGGCCACGTCCGGATGGGTCACCAAGGCCTCGCCGGCGGTCCGGCCGGAGCCGGTGACAATGTTGATCACCCCGTCCGGAATCCCCGCCGCAGCTGCCGCCTCCGCGAACAGCAGCGAGGTTCCCGGGGTGAGTTCGGAGGGCTTGAGCACAATGGTGTTGCCGGCTGCGACGGCCGGCAGGATCTTCCAGCCCGCCATCTGCAGCGGATAGTTCCACGGCGTTATGGAACCAACCACCCCGACGGCTTCGCGCCGGATCATGGAGGTGGCGTCCCGGGCGTACTCCCCGGCGGCGAGACCGTCCAGGGCGCGGGCCGCACCGGCGAAGAACACCGCGTTGTCGATGGTTCCGGGGACGTCAAACCCGGAGGCCAGCCGGATGCTCTTGCCGGTCTGCTCGGATTCGACGGCCGCGAGCAGATCCGCGCGGTCCCGCAGCTGCGCGGCCAGCAGGTGCAGGGCATCGGACCGCTCGGCGGGGGTGGAGCGGGACCACGCGGGAAAAGCAGCCCGGGCAGCGCCGACCGCAGCGTCCACATCGCCGGCATCCGCGTAGCGCAGGGTTTCCGCGGTGTCTCCGGTGGCGGGGTTGATGCGCTCAGCTTCCTCCCCGTGGCCGTGCCGGTAGGTGCCGTTGATGAACTGGTGGCCGTCGGGAAAGGCCTGCCCGCCGGAGAACCGGGCGGTTGCTTCGCCGCTCATGAGTCAAACCCCATTCCTGCGTAATCCAGCGCCTTGAGCCACGGCCCGCGCCGGCCCTGCCGGCGGTCGGCGCGGACCATTGCCGCCGTCGTCGCCTTGATGCCCAGCCAGGCCGCCGGTTCCGGCGGAAACGGCAGCGGTTTTTTCCGAACCATGTCCAGCCGGGTGCGTTCGGTTTCCGTGCCGGAGAGCAGGTCCAGCAGCACGTTGGCGGCGAAGCGCGTGGCTCCCACACCCAGTCCGGTGAAGCCGGCGGTGTACGCGACAGCGGACTGGTGGGCGGTTTCGAAGAACGGAAAGAACCTGCTGCAGGTGTCCACCGCTCCGCCCCAGGCGTGGCTGAAGGCAAGGCCGTCGAGCTGGGGAAAGGTGGCGCGGAAGTGCGCGGCCAGCCGGTCGAAGGTTTCCCGGCGCTGGTCGTATTCGGGCCGCAGCGTCCGGCCGTAGTGGTAGACCGCGTCGTAGCCGCCGAACAGGATCCGGGGCCGGCCGGAGGCGTCGGTGGTCAGGCGGTAGTAGTGGAACCGGTTGTTCAGGTCGCTCAGTCCCTGCCGGTTGTGCCAGCCGACGGCGGCGAGCTGGCCGTCGCTGAGCGGTTCGGTCATCAGGGCGTAGTCGTAGACCGGCACCGTGTGCAGGCGGGTCCGGCGCAGCAGCGACGGAAACGCGTTGGTGCCCAGCGCCGCGTGACGAGCGGTGACGGTGCCGCCGTCGGTGGTCAGCCGAATCCGGTTTCCGTCCGGGTGCAGCGCCCGGACGGGGGTGTTTTCGCAGATCACGACGCCGGCCTCCCGGCAGGCGCGCGCCAGGCCCCACGCCAGCCGGGCCGGGTTGAGCAGTGCTGTGCTTTCCCGATCCCACAGGCCGGCGAGGTAGAGCGGGGAGTCCACCTCCTTGCGGACGGCTTCCCCGTCCAGGAAGACCAGTCCCGGATCGTCCGCTGCCTCCTCCGCGAGCTCCGCCACCTGATGCGCTTCGGTGGCCACTGACAGGCTTCCGGTCCATTCGAACCCGCAGTCGATCCCGTACCTTTTAACGGTCTCCGCCAGCTCGTGCAGGTTCTCCCGCCCCAGCTGCTCCAGCCGACGTGCTTCGCCGGGCAGGTGTTTTTCGCCGTTGGCCTTGCCATGCGTCAGGCTGGCCTCGCAGAATCCGCCGTTGCGCCCCGACGCTGCCCAGCCGATCCGGCGGCCCTCCAGCAGCAGCACCCTTCGGCCGGGATCGCGTTCCTTGGCCATCAGTGCCGTCCACAGGCCGGTGTAGCCGCCGCCCACGACGGCCAGATCGGTGTCCGTGCCGGCCTGCAGGGCTGGCAGCTCGGCCGGCCGGTCGGGGTCGTCCAGCCAGTAGGGGAGGGCGGCCGCACCGGCGAGGGCGTCGGCGACACGGTGCGGCGGGTGCCGGCGTTCGGCTAGGTCATAGACGGTGGGCATGGGTTCTCTTTCTCAACGGTCAGGGTGGTTCGGTCGGATGCTCATCGGCCGGAGACCAGGTCAGCGGCGCGTGCCAGCGGGGAGGTGGCTGCGCTCCGGGTGCGGTTTTCCCGCCGGTCGGCGGCGTAGTAGGCCTGGTACATGGCTCTCACGCCCAGCCAGCGCAGCGGTTCCGGCTCCCAACGGCGGACCGTCCGGTTCACCCAGGGCATGACGGTCAGCTCCGTGTCCTCGCCCAGGACCAGGTCCCGCAGCGTGCGTCCGGCCAGGTTGGCCGCAGCCACGCCGGTCCCCACGTAGCCGCCGGCCCAGCCGACGCCGGTGGACGGATCCAGTCCCACCGTTGCCTTCCAATCGCGCGGCACGCCCAGGACACCGGACCAGGCCTGCTCGATCCGGGGGTCGCACGCCGCGGGGAACATTTCGCCGAGCAGGGAGTGTAGCCGGCGGACGGTGGCGGGCGCCGTGGCGCCGTCGTCATCCGTGCGGGAACCGAACCGGTAAGGAACGCCGCGTCCGCCCAGGGCGATCCGGCCGTCCGCCGTGCGCTGGGCATACATGTAGGCGTGGGCCATGTCGGCGATGGCTTCCATGCCGTTCCAACCGATCTCCGCCCAGGCGCTCGCCGGAAGCGGCTCGGTAACGATCATTGAGGAGTTCATCGGCAGCCAGTCACGGTGAGAACGCCGCAGCCCGGCGGTGAATCCCTCGGTGGCCCGCAGGACGTGGCGGCACCGCACGACGCCGCGGGAGGTCACCGCGGTGCCGGTGCGGATTTCTGTGACGGGCGTGTCCTCGTAGAGCCGCACGCCCATCGCCTCGACTGTGCGGGCCAGTCCGCGGACGAGCTTGGCCGGCTGCACCCGCGCGCAGTGCGGCTGGTACAGGCCGCCGAGGGAGCCGGCCACCGCTGCCCGGCCGTCGGTCTCGCGGCGGTCCAGCAACCGGGCTCCGGCTTCGGGCCACTGCGCCTCGTCGGCGGCCCAGGCCTGCAGCCGCGCGAGCTGCGCCGGGTTCCGCGCCAGGTTCAGCTCGCCGCCCTTGACGATGTCGGCGTCGATTCCTTCCGCCGCCGCCACGCTGATCACCTCGTCCACGGTGTCGTTGAGCAGCTCCTGGAACCGGCCGACGACGGCGCGGCCGGAGGTTCGGACGTACTGGGTGCGGCCCCCGGTGATGCTGTTGGTGAGCCAGCCGCCGTTGCGGCCCGAGGCGCCGAACCCGGCGAACCGGGCTTCCAGCACGGCAATGTCGAGCCCGGGTTGGGCCTGCTTCAGGTAGTACGCGGTCCACAGGCCGGTGTAGCCCGCACCGACAATAACGACGTCGGCGGTCGAGTCCCCCGCAAGCGCGGGCCGGGGCTGCGGCAGCCCCTCGGCTGCGTGCCAGAAGGACACCCGCCCGTTGACGGTCGGCGCCTGCCTAGAGATGGTTCATCCCCTCGCTGAGCACGCTGCGCAGGATCGCCTCGATCTGGTCGAATTCCGGCTGGCCCATGGTCAGGGGCGGGGCCAGCTGAATGACCGGATCGCCGCGGTCATCGGCGCGGCAGTACAGGCCGGCGTCGTACAGGGCGGTGGACACGTAGCCGCGCAGCAGGCGCTCAGACTCCTCGTCGGTGAACGTTTCCTTGGTGGTTTTGTCCTTCACGAGCTCGATCCCGTAGAAGTAGCCCTCGCCGCGGACGTCGCCCACGATCGGCAGGTCCAGGAGCCTTTCCAGCGTGGCGCGGAAGGCCGGGGCGTTGGTCCGGACCCGGTCGTTGAGCTGCTCCCGGTCGAAGATGTCCAGGTTGGCCATGGCGACGGCGGCGGAGACCGGATGCCCGCCGAAGGTGTAGCCGTGGTAGAAGGTGGTGTCGCCCTTGGTGAACGGTTCGAACAGGCGGTCGGTTGCGATCATGGCGCCGATGGGGGCGTAGCCGCTGGTCATTCCCTTGGCGCAGGTGATGATGTCGGGCTGAAAGCCAAAGTCGGTGGACGCGAACATCGAGCCGATGCGGCCGAAGGCGCAGATGGTTTCGTCAGCGACCAGCAGGACGTCGTACTGGTCGCAGATCTCCCGGACCCGGGCGAAGTAGCCGGGGGGCGGCGGAAAGCAGCCGCCGGAGTTCTGCACCGGCTCCAGGAACACTGCCGCCACGGTGTCGGCGCCTTCGAATTCGATGGCTTCACCGATCCGGTCCGCCGCCCAGCGGCCAAAGGCCTCCGGATCGGACAGGCCGGCGGGCGCCCGGTACTGGTTGGTGTTGGGGACCCGGAAGGCGCCAGGAACCAGCGGTTCAAAGGGTGCCTTCATGTCCGGGATGCCGGTGATGGACAGGGCGCCCTGCGGAGTGCCGTGGTAGGCGACGGCCCGCGAGATGACCTTGGTCTTCCCCGGCTTGCCGGTCAGCTTGAAAAACTGCTTGGCCAGCTTCCACGCGGACTCGACGGCCTCGCCGCCGCCGGTCGTAAAGAAGACCCGGTTCAGGTCCCCGGGAGCCCCGGCCGCCAAACGCTCCGCCAAGTCGATGGCCGGCGGATGCGCATAGGACCACAGCGGCATGAAGGCCAGCTCCCGGGACTGCCGGGCAGCGGCCTCGGCCAGCTCTTCGCGGCCGTGGCCCACCTGGACGGCGAAGAGGCCGGCCAGGCCGTCGATCAGTTCATGCCCCCGGTCGTCGTAGAGCAGGTGGCCGCTGCCGCGGGTGATGATGGGAACGTTGCCGCCGGCGGCGGAGCCGGAGTGGCGTGCCATGTGCATCCACAAATGGTCCCGGGCGGCCTGCTGCCGGTCGGTGCCGCGCGGGGTGACAGCGCCGCGCGGCGTGCGGGCCGGGGTCGGCTCGATTGAAGGCTGAACTGTTGTATCGGTCATCTTGTGCCCCAGTTGTAGGCCTGCTTCCGCAGGGAGAGATACATGAACGTTTCAGTGCCGGTGACGCCGGGAATGGCACGGATCCGGTTGACCAGCGCCATCAGGTCCTCGTCATTGGCGCAGACCACTTCCGCGAAAATGTCGAAGGAGCCGGCGGTCACCACGCAGTAGTCCACCTGCTCAAGCGCGGCGATCCGGTCCGCCGTTGCCACCACGTCGCCGCTGGTCCGAACGCCCAGCATCGCCTGCCGGGCGAACCCGAGCTGCAGCGGATCCGTGACGGCAACAATCTGCATGACCCCGGCGTCGGTGAGCTTTTGGACCCGCTGCCGGACTGCCGCCTCCGAGAGGCCCACAGCCTTGCCGATGGCCGCATAGGACCGGCGCCCATCCGCCTGGAGCTGTTCAATGATGGCTTTGGAGGCTTCGTCAACGCCCGACGCCGGTGCGGATTCCACAGTTTGGAGTGCCTTTCTGTTCGCTTTTCGTACACGGCCGGGCCGCGCCTGAGTGTTATTGAAGCCCGTAATTCGTCAATAAACAAGGGTTTGAAAACGGATTACATAGGTATTGAGCGGCGTATCAAATGGAAACCGTTGTGTAACAAAAGTTTTACAACTAAAAACCTTGTCCACCCCTGTGTCCTCTGGCACTATCAACGCAACAACATCCGTCCAGAGCGGTTCAGCAAGGAGCCTCCATGCCCAAGCGCCCGATCACCGATCCGATGCTCCGAAGCATTGTTAACGCCCAGCTCTCGCGCCGCAGGATGCTGATGGGCGCCGGCGGGCTGACTCTCGCGTCCATGCTGGCCGCCTGCGGCACGGGCGGCGGCACCGGGGGCCGGGCCGACGCCGCGGCGACCGCGGCCGCAGACTTGTCGGAGACCGAGAAATCCGTTCGCTGGGCCAACTGGACGCTCTACCTGGATTACGACGACGCCGCCGGCACCTACCCGTCGCTGGACGCCTTCAGCGAAGCCACCGGCATCGAGGCGGACTACTCGGAGGACATCGACGGCAACGACACCTATTTCGGCAAGGTGCAGGGCCAGCTGGCCGCCGGCCAGGACATTGGAGCGGATATCGTCACGCTCACTGACTGGATGGCCGGACGGCTGATCCGGCTGGGGTACACGCAGGAACTGGACCGGGGCAACCTGCCCAACGCCGGGAATCTGCTGGCCGGGCTGCAGGACGTGGATTTTGATCCCGGGCGGAAGCATTCCCTCACCTGGCAGTCCGGGTTCGCCGGCATCGTGTGGAACAAAGAGGCGTTCCCGCAGGGGCTGCGGAATGTCTCGGACCTGTGGCAGCCGGAGCTGAAGGGGCGGGTTGAAGTCCTGGATGAAATGCGGGACACCATGGGGCTGCTGATGATGGAAAACGGCGTTGACGTCACGGGGAACTGGGGCAGCGATGAGTTCGAAAATGCCCTCGATGTTCTCGCCAAGCAAATCTCGGACGGACAGATCCGCCAGGTCAAGGGCAACTCCTACAAGGAGGACCTGATTTCCGGCGACGCCCTGGCCGTCATCGGCTGGTCCGGCGACATCACCCAGCTGAACTTCGAGGAGGGCGACAAATGGGGGTTCGCCCTGCCCGAAGCGGGCGGCACCCTCTGGTCCGACAACCTGCTGGTTCCGATCGGCTCGCCGCACAAGGCCAATGCGGAGAAGCTGATGAACTATTACCTGGAGCCGGAAAACGCTGCGACGGTCGCCGCTTACGTCAACTACATCTGCCCGGTGGAGGGTGCCCGCGAAGCGATGGAATCCATCGATCCCGCACTGGCGGAGAACCCGCTGATCTTTCCCACCGAGGACTACCTGTCCCGCGCCCATGTGGTCCGCACCCTCACCCCCGATGAGGAAACGGACTTCAGCGACCGGTTCCAGACCGCAATCGGCAACTGATGGCCGCCGTCGATCTGCTGCCGGAGCCCGGATCCCGCCAGGAGGCTGCCGGGGGAGACCTGGTGCTCAGCGGACTCTCCAAGCGCTTTGCCGGGTTCACCGCCGTCGACCAGTTGGATCTGGTGATTCCCGCGGGCTCCTTCTTCGCGCTGCTGGGCCCCTCCGGCTGCGGCAAGACCACCACCCTGAAGATGGTCGCCGGGCTGGAACAGCCCACTGCCGGGACCATCAGCATCGGCACCCGGGACATCACCGCGGCCGGGGCGCATCAGCGTCCGGTCAACACGGTGTTCCAGAACTATGCACTCTTTCCCCACATGAGCGTCCTGGACAACGTGGCCTTCGGGCTCAAGCGGCGCAAGGTGCGCGATGCCGAAGCCCAGGCCAAAGCGGCGCTGGAACTGGTGGAACTGGGACACCTGGGCAGTCGCCGTCCCGCCCAGCTCTCCGGCGGGCAGCAGCAGCGCGTGGCCCTGGCCCGCGCCGTCGTCAACCGCCCTGCCGTCCTCCTGCTGGACGAACCGCTGGGCGCCCTGGACATGAAGTTGCGCCGGCAGATGCAGGGGGAGCTGAAGAAGATCCAAACCGAAGTCGGCCTGACCTTCGTCCACGTCACGCACGATCAGGAGGAGGCCATGACCATGGCCGACACGGTCGCGGTCATGAACAGCGGACGGGTGGAACAGATGGGAGCACCCCGGGAACTGTATGAATTGCCGCGCACGGCCTTCGTGGCGAACTTCCTGGGCAAGTCCAACCTGATGCCCGCCGAGGTCACCGGAGAAGACGGGGAACACCTGCTGCTCCTGGCCGGCGGGCACCGCCTGCAGGTGCGCAAGGACAGGGCCACTGACCACAGCGGCCGGGTGCTGATCGGCATCCGGCCCGAAAAGCTGCTGATGAGGCCGGGTGCGGCGGAACCGGCCGGGACAACTCTGCGGGGACTGGTCCTGGACGCCTCGTTCACCGGGGCCAGCACCGAGTACCTGGTGGAGGTGGAAGGGATGGGCCCGATGGGTGTCTTCAGCCAGAACCACGGCGGTGTCCTGGCGGCGGCGGGGGACCGGGTGGCACTGAGCTGGGACGCCGGGCACGCGTTTGGGCTCAGTGGCACCGAGGACCGCGACGCCGGCGCAGGCGAGGACGCCCTCTGATGGCGCTGCTCACCGCGGCCGGCGGAAAAGCGGGGGCCGGCGGAGCGGGAACGGCCGGCGGCGATCCGGAGCTCGACGCCGCGCGCCGCAACGGCCGCACGGGATACCTGCTGATCCTGCCGGGATTCCTCTTTATGCTCCTGTTTTTCGTCCTGCCGGTCTTCTCCCTGCTGGCCACCTCCCTGTACGTGAAACCCGAGGGCGCGGACATCGGCCAGTTCGTGCCGGCACTGGAATTCGGCAACTACGCGGTGGTGCTCCAGGACTATTGGCCGGCAATTGTTCGATCCTTTGGCTTCGCGCTCGCGGCTACTGCCGCAGCGCTCCTGATCGGCTACCCCATGGCCTATCTGGTGGCAGTCCGGCTGCGGGAGCATCGGCTGCTCAAAGGAATCCTCCTGGTGCTGATCATCGCCCCGTTCTTCACCAGTTTCATCCTCCGGACCCAAGCCTGGAAGCAGATCCTGTCCGACGAAGGACCGGTGGTCGCGGTCCTGCGGACGCTGTCCCTGCTGCCGGAGGACGGCCGGCTGACCGCCACGGCCTTCGCCGTGATTTGCGGCCTGACCTATAATTTCCTGCCGTTCATGACGCTGCCCATCTATGCCTCGCTGGAACGGATGGACATCCGGATGATTGAAGCCGGCGGCGACCTCTACGCCAGTCCGGCCAGCACCTTCCGCCGGATCACCCTTCCGTTGTCCCTGCCCGGAGTGATCGCCGGAACCCTGCTCACCTTCATTCCGGCAACGGGGGACTATGTGAACGCCGCGCTGCTCGGCAACAACCAGAACACCACGATGATCGGGCAGGTAATCGATTCACGGTTCTTCCGGGTGGTGGACTATCCCGGAGCCGCGGCGCTGTCCTTCCTGCTGATGCTGGCGATCCTGTTCCTCGTGATCCTGTACGTCCGGCGCTTCGGCACCAAGGAACTGATGTGAGGGCTCCCATGCACACGAACGCTCCCCTTCAGAGGGCCATTGGCCGCTGCCTGGTTCCGGTCAGCGGCGGGCTCGCGTTCCTGTTCCTGCTGATACCGATCGGCTATGTGTTCGCCTTTTCCTTCAACGATGCCGGACGCACCAACCTCACCTGGCGCGGGTTCACGCTGGCCAACTGGCAGAACCCCTGCGGTGCCCCCGAAGTGTGCGAGTCGCTGGCGAACAGCCTGCAGATCGGCGTGATTTCCACGGTGCTGGCAACAGCCCTGGGAACGGCCATCGCCGTCGGGCTGGTGCGCTACCGCTTCCGCTTCAGCGCCACCGCCAACATGCTCATTTTCCTTCCGCTGGCCACGCCCGAGGTGGTGCTGGGTGCCTCGCTGCTGGCGCAGTTCCTCAACGTGGGCGCCGAACTGGGCAAGGGAACGCTCATCATCGCGCACACCATGTTCTGCATTTCGTTTGTGGTGGTGACGGTGAAAGCGAGAGTCGCCGGGCTCGACCCGAAGCTGGAGGAGGCCGCAGCGGATCTCTACGCCTCACCGCTGCAGGCGTTCTGGCGGATCACCTTTCCCCTGCTGCTGCCGGGCATCATGGCTGCCGCACTGTTGGCCTTCGCCATGAGCTTTGACGATTTCATCATTACCAATTTCAATTCCGGGAACGTTGATACTTTTCCAAAGTTCATTTACGTGGCAGCGACCCGCGGGATTCCGGCGCAGGCCAATGTCATTGGCTCGATAATGTTCATTGTCTCGCTGCTGCTGGTTGTCGGCGGGCAGGTCCTTGCCCATCACCGGGCCAAGCAGCTCGCTGCCAGATAAACGGCTGCCAGACAGCTGGCCGCCAGACGCCGGAACCGGGGACCATCAGCGGGGTCGGCGGACCATCAGCGGAACCACGGACCATCAGCGGGGTCGGCGGATCCGGATGGGGCCCCTGGCCGCGGCCAGGTCGACCACGTTGCCGTGCTGGGTTATTTCCACCTCGCCGCGGTCGGCCAGCCGTGCAGCAGCCCGGCGCACCGGTTCCGGTTCTCCATGGAGACCATTGTGCCTGCCAAAAGGGCCACGGCAGCGGTTCTGCCCATTCGGATCAGCGGAGGGGATCGCAGATCCGTCCTCAGCGGTTCACACTGGACAAAACGTGCCGCCCGCCTCGAAAGGAACTGCCATGATGGATCCCATATCTCCGCAGAACCCCGAAGAGCAACTGCTCATCGAGCGAACCTTTCCCGTTCCGCAGCAGGCCGTCTATGACGCCTGGGCAGATCTGTCCGCCGCGACCGAATGGTGGGGGCCCGAAGGGTTCATCGTGCCGGCCGACCGCGTCAGCAGCGAGGACCGGGTGGGCGGGACCTACCGTGCCTGCATGGTCAACACGGTCACCGGCGACGAGCTGTGGTGGGGAGGCGTCCTGCGGAACATTGAGCCGCCGAACAGGCTCGCCATGACCCAGCAGTGGCTGGGCGCGGACGGAACCCCGGCGAGTTCGGAAACACTCATCACCGTGGACCTGTTCCCGCACCACGACGGCACGCGCATGGTTTTCCGGCAGGGACCGTTCACCGACCGGCGTGATGCGGACGGCCACCGGACGGGTTGGAACTCGTCCTTTGACCGGCTCTCGCGCTATCTTGCGCGGCACCGCGGCGAGTGACCGCGGGGAGCGTTTGCGGGAGCGACCGCGGCGGGTGCCGCCGTCGTCGTCGTGCGCGGTGTGATTCAGAACCTGCCGGGCGTGAAATAAGCCGGCGGCCTTTGCAGTTGCACCTAATAACGTGTCCGGGGCAAACAGCTCTGGGACACCCATGCAACGAAAGGCCGAAATTACATGACTGTCCCGCTTTCGATCCTCGATCTGGCCATCATCGACGAGGGCGAAACCGCGCGCGACTCCTTCGCGTCCAGCCTGGCCCTGGCCCGGCATGCCGAGAAGCTGGGCTACACGCGGATTTGGTACGCCGAGCACCACAACATGCCCACCATCGCCTCGTCCGCGACCAGCGTCCTGGTCGGTTACATCGCCGCCAACACGCAGAGCATCCGGTTGGGCGCCGGCGGAGTCATGCTGCCCAACCATGCACCGCTCACCATCGCTGAGCAGTTCGGCACGCTGGAAACCCTCTTTCCGGGGCGCATCGACCTGGGTCTGGGCCGTGCACCGGGCAGCGACCAAAAGACCATGCGCGCGCTGCGCCGCGACCCGATGTCGGCCGACAGCTTCCCGCAGGATGTGCAGGAGCTGCAGGGATACCTCACCGGCAACACGCTCATTCCCGGCATCGACGCCACCCCGGGGAAGGGCACCAACGTGCCGCTGTACATCCTGGGCTCGTCCCTGTTCGGCGCCAAGCTGGCTGCCGCGCTGGGGCTGCCGTACTCCTTTGCGTCGCATTTCGCTCCGCAGGCCCTGCAGGACGCAGTGGCCATATACCGCCGCGACTTCCGGCCCTCCGAACAGCTGGCGGAGCCGTACGTCATTGCCGGCGTCAACGCCATCGCCGCTGACACCACGGAAGAAGCACGGCAGATGTTCGAGGACGGACAGCGCCGCCGCGTCACCCAGCTCTTCGGACGCGACCGGACCTTCACGCCCGAGGAAGCCGATCTCATCCTGGAATCCCCGGGCGGCCAGCAGGTCAAGCAGATGGGCCGCTACTCCGCAGTGGGCACCCCCGCCGAGGTCCGGGACTACCTGGACTGGTTCGCCACCCACGCCGACGCCGACGAGCTGATCATCGCCACTCAGACGGCCACCCTCGAGTCCCGGCTGCACTCGTTCGAGCTGCTGGCCGGGGTCACGGAGCTGGCCAAGGCATAGCCCGACGGCGCCGGTCCCGGTCCCTCGCGCTACGCTCGGCTGCCCTCTGCGTCCTCCGGGCGCCGGGCAGATTCCGGGCCGGGCTGGAGCACGGGCGGTGGAAGTCCCTCTCAGCTGCGAGAGAGCAGCTATGGCGGGTTTCGGCTTCCCCCGCGATCCGAGAGCGCAGATATGGCGGGTTAAATCGTGCTTTTCCCGCCATAGCTGCGCTTTCGCTGCGCCCGGCGGGCTGAAACCGACCATATCTGCGCTTTCGGTCTGGTCGGCAGTCCGAAGCGCAGACCGTGTCCGCCTGACCGCTGCTGTGCCTGTGCCAGAATCGACGCATGATTGAAACTCCGCAGGTCATCCAGTGTTCCGTCGGCATGCGCTGGGGAGACATGGATGCCTACGGGCACGTGAACAACGTGGAAATCCTCCGAATTCTGGAAGAAGCCCGCATCCATGCCTTCGGCCCGCCCGGCGGCACCGGGGGACCGGGCCGGGAACCCGTCGTCGCGCTCTTCAACAACGTGCCAGCGGGGACCCAGGCGCTGGTCGCCGAGCACCGGGTGAAATACCTGTCACCGCTGACGTACCGGAACATTCCGGCTGACATTGCCGTCTGGATTAGTGCACTCAAAGGGGCCAGCCTCACCATCGCCTACGTCATCCGCGATCCCGTCACCGCGCAGACCTGCGCGAAGGCGGAGACAACCCTCGCCTTCGTCGACGGCGATACGGGCCGGCTGCTGCGGATTGCGCCGGAGCAGAAGGCTCTGATGCTGCCGTATCTCGGGGCTTCCGTTTTCTAGGCGATATGTCTTCCAACCGATAGGAAGAACCTCCAAACTATGGGGGCGCCGTCGCGGGCCATGAAGCCCGCCGTATCTGCACGCTGGAGCGGTCGGCTGAATCTCTCGTGCAGGTCAGGCACTCTGAAGGGCCGCATGGGAATCTCTCGTGCAGATCAGGCACTCTGAAGGGCCGCATGGGAATCTCTCGTGCAGATCAGGCACTCTGAAGGGCCGTTTTCGTCGCTTTGAGGACGTGATCTGCACGAAGGATTTATCCGGAGGACCTGATCTGCACGAAGGATGCCGAAAAGCCCATTAATGCCTCCCTCGGTGCCGCAACCGACCCCGAAAGTGCAGCTCTGGGGGGATACTGTCCGCGATAGTACAGATCTGAGGGGATTGGACCTTGGGATGAACCCGTTGACTGTCCAAACGCCCCACCCAACAAACACCCCCCCCAAAAAACCCACGCGTCCCGGCCAGTATCACTCGCCGGGACCGCCGCCACCGGTCCTTCAGCGCTGTGATAAAGATTGGGTGGCCGAAGCTGACGGAGTTTCGAGCCGGAGAGCATCGGATGGGCAGTGGCGCAGCGCAAGACAGACCGAAAGAATCTGCAGGGGGAACAGACCCGTACCCGGATTCTCGAAGAAACCATGCACCTGACCGCCCGGTACGGGTACGACGGCACCAAGCTTGCCATGGTCAGAAAAGCCACCGGCCTCTCAGCCAGTTCCATTTACTGGCATTTCGCCAACAAGGACCAGCTGATCGCAGCAGCCTTGGAACAAGCATTCACCGTGCAGTCGCAGTCCCTGCCCAACTGGCTGGAGTCTTCGCCGGGGGAGTCCCGGAGGGCCGACCTGTACAGCAATATCCTGCAGCTGCCCCGGCTTGACTCCAAGATGGATTACTGGCGGTTTGGCCTCCAGCTGACCGTGGTCCACCCGCCGGTCGCTTCACCGGCCCGGGACCGGTTCCTGCAGATCCGCCGCGAGAGCACTGACTGGCTGGCCCGGTGGTGGGAGCGGACCCTGCCGGAACAGATGGAGCAGCGAAAGGCTGCGGCGCTGCTGCTGGGCAGGTGCACCCTGGCTATCCGCGACAGTGAGTTCATCCAACGGCACGGCAGCCGGCAGCTCGACGGCGGCCGCGTCACCTGGCTGATCTCGGCATGCTTGGACATCATGGCGGACCTAACCGTTGAACTGGCTCCGGACCGGCGGCTTGATGCCGTGTTCGAGCCGGTACCGCCGGTCTACGAACCGGTCCCGTCTGCCGCGGCGGCCGGAGCCGAGGGCGGGCGCGAGGCGTTCCTGCGGGCTGCGGAGGAAACCATAGCGGAGTTCGGCTACGACGGCGTCACCGTCGCCAGAGTGTGCGAGAAGGCTGCCCTTCCAGCCAGTTCGCTGTACTGGTCCTTCAAGGACAAGGACGCCCTGATCGCGACTGTGATCGACAATGCCCGCCGCGGCTGGGAGACCGCACGGCCGAATCTGCAGCCGCGGCCCGCCGACGGCGACTGGTCGGTCATCCTGCGCGGGTTCTTCCTGCGTGCCCTGGAGGGTCGTGCGGCGGAAACACGGATCCGGCGGCTGGGACTGCTGCTGATGCTTCAACCCGCCGTTGGACCCGAGGGGAGCAGCCAGCGTCTGGAGCCGGTGCTGCAGAGCATGCAAAGCATGACCGGGGAATGGCTCCGAAGCGTGCTTTCCCCGGAGCTGGCGGAGGAACCGAGGGCGGAGCTGGCCGACTATCTGTCCGAGTGCATTTTCCGAATTCTTGATGGGCTTATGCTGAGCCGGCAGATCGACGGAAGCCACTGGGACCCCGAGGTGCTGGCGGAACTGACGAGCACGGCGCTGTACCGTGTCGCCGCCCTGGTTCAGGGCGGCGACACCATCCCCGGCGGATCCTGATCCCGGCAGCTGCTGGAACCAGGACCGTCCGGGGCGCCGATCAGGGTTGGCTGCCGGCGGCCGCGCCAAGCGTCCGGGCGGCGGCCAGCAACTCCTCGGCCCAGGCCAGGATCCGTTCCGCCGGGGCGGAGCTCGGCAGGTTAGCGATACGCAGGACCAGCCGGACCTTCCCGGCCGCGTCGAACACCGGCGCGAGCAGGGAGTCGACGTCGTAGGTCTGCCCGGGCTCAAGGGTGACCGGCGCGTAGCTGCTGGAGGTGCGGGAGATGATCTCGCGGATGTCGCGCTCCTGGGCCGGCGTGTAGCCGCCAGAGGAGTACTCGCGCAGGGCCTCGATGATCCGTTCGTCCCGGTAGTCGCCGCGCATTGTCAACGACCAGCCGCGGCGCCGCACTGCTTCGAGGCGCTCACGGTACTGCTCCTGCGTGCATTCGTCGCTGGGCAGCGCCCGGGACAGCCATTGGTCAACCGCCGCGGCATCTTCCCAGGCAACGCAGAGCTCGCCCCAGGGCGGCATGAGCGGAATCCGTTCGCCCAGCCGTGCTTCGGCGTCGGAAGCTCCGGCAGTGGCAACATTGACTGCCATCTGGTCGCTGATTACGGCCATGGCGGTGCACTCCACGGACAGCGTGGCCGCCAGCCGGTCGATTTCCGCCCGGCCCCGTTCGGCCAGGCGCACACCGGTTATCAGGTCCGCCTCGAAGGGCGCGCTGAGCGACAGCGGAGCGAATCTTCCATAACCGCCCTGGAAAAACAGCAGCGGTGCCACCGGCCGGCAAACCTGCAGCTCGGACACGGCACCGATGACAATGTGGTGGTCCCCGGCGTCGTTGATTGATTCGAAGGTGCAATCAATGAAGGCGACGACGCCGTCCAGCACCGGCGCGCCCAGCGGCGACGGCTGCCAGGGCACGCCGTCGAACTTGTCGGCGGCCCGGCCGGCAAACCGGCGGCACAGGTCCTCCTGGTCCGCGGCCAGCACATTCACGCAGAAGGCCTTCGCGGTCCGCAGCCGCTGGAAGGTCTGCGAGGCCACGGTGGGCAGGAATGCAACCAGGGGCGGATCCAGGGACACCGAGGTGAAGGAACCCACGATCATGCCCACGGGCGCGCCGTCTTCGGCAATGCCGGTGATAAGGACCACACCGGTGGGGAAGTGGCCCAGCACATTGCGGAACGTCAGCGGATCGCCGGTGGCGGCACGCTGTTCTCCGATACTGATTTCGGTCATCGTATTTCCTTTGTCCAAACCATTTTCGGGCTAGTTCCGGGCCAGCAGATCCAGTGCCACGTCCACAATCATGTCCTCCTGGCCGCCCACCATCCGCCGCTTGCCCAGCTCCATCAGGATGTCGGTGGTGGGGATTCCGTACCGGGTGCTGGCGGTCTCGGCGTGGCGCAGGAAGCTGGAGTAGACCCCGGCGTAGCCAAGCGACAGGGTTTCCCGGTCCACCCGGACCGGGCGGTCCTGCAGCGGACGGACCAGGTCATCGGCGGCATCCATCAGGGCCGGGAGGTTGCAGCCGTGGTCAATTCCGAACTTGTCAGCGGCGGCGATGAACGCCTCCAGCGGAGCGTTGCCGGCGCCGGCACCCATGCCGGCCAGCGAGGCATCCACCCGGTTGGCGCCGTGCTCCACGGCGGTCAGGGAGTTAGCCACGCTCAGCGAGAGGTTCTCGTGGGCGTGGATGCCGATCTCCGTGGCCGGATCCAGTACCTGCCGGAAGGCGTCCACCCGTTCGGCCACGCCCGGCATGGTCAGCGCGCCGCCGGAGTCGACCACGTACACGCAGGTGGCGCCGTAGCTTTCCATCAGCTTCGCCTGCTTGGCCAGCTCCGCCGGCGGGATCATGTGGGACATCATCAAGAAGCCCACGGTGTCCATGCCCAGGTTGCGGGCGGCGCCGATGTGCTGCGCCGACACGTCGGCTTCGGTGCAGTGGGTGGCTATGCGCACCACCGAGGCGCCGGCGCTGTTCGCGTCCTTGAGGTGATGGATGGTGGCGATGCCGGGCAGCGCCAGCGTGGCGACCTTGGCCTGCTTGACGGCGGCCGCGACGGCGGAGATCCACTCCAGATCGGTGTGCGCGCCGAAACCGTAGACACAGGAGGAGCCGTTGATGCCGTCGCCGTGGGCGACCTCGATGGAGGCGACGCCGGCGGCGTCGAGCGCGGTGGCGATCGCCACCGCCTGGTCCACCGTGTACTGGTGCCGGATGGCGTGCATGCCGTCCCGCAGGGTCACGTCGGAGATGTAGAGCCTGCTCATGCTGATGCCTCCTGCATTGCCGGGGTTGTGCCTGGTTCTTCGCCGCGCTTTTGGACCCCGCCGCGTTCGGCCCAGCGCTCGGCCACGGCCATTGCTGCGGAGGTCATGATGTCCAGGTTCCCGGCGTAGGCGGGAAGGTAGTGCGCAGCGCCGGTCACTTCGAGCATCACCGTCACCCGGGTGCCCTCGAATTTCCCCGAGCCCGGCATGTGGAGCGCGGTGTCTCCGGCGAAGGTTTCGAACTGCACTGCCTGCTTGAGCTTGTAGCCCGGAACGTATTTCTGCACCGCTGCGGCCATGGCGCCGATTGAGGCCTCGATGGCGGCATGGTCAGGCTGGCCCTCCACCAGGCAGTACACGGTGTTGCGCATCAGCATCGGCGGCTCGGCCGGGTTCATGATGATGATGGCCTTGCCCTCGGCCGCACCGCCCACCTCGACCAGTGCCTGCGAGGTGGTTTCGGTGAACTCGTCGATGTTGGCCCGGGTGCCGGGCCCGGCGGAACGGGACGCAACCGAGGACACGATTTCCGCGTACCGCACCGGTGCCACCTGCGAGACTGCGGCCACCATGGGCACCGTCGCCTGGCCGCCGCACGTCACCATGTTCAGGTTGGGTTCGTCCAGATGGTCCTCGAGGTTAACCACGGGGACGCAATAGGGCCCGACGGCGGCCGGCGTCAGGTCCAGCACCCGCACGCCGGTGTCCTTCAGCAGGTCCCAATTGGTCAGGTGGGCCGAGGCGCTGGTGGCATCAAAGACAACCTTGATGTCCTTGAAGTTGGGCAGGTCGAGCAAACCTTGGATGCCGTCGGCCGTTGTGGGAACGCCCATCCCGGCCGCACGCCGGAGCCCGTCGGAATCCGGATCGATTCCTACCATGGCTCCCATTTCCAGCCGTTCGGACCCGCGAATTACCTTGATCATCAGATCGGTGCCGATGTTGCCGGAGCCGATGATGGCCACCGGCCAGCGTTCGTTGTTGCCCACTAGTTCTCCTCATGTTTGATGCGGACCTGTCCAAGTCCCTGAATGCTTGCAACTGCGTTGGCGCCTGGGGGAAAGGCGACCATGGGACCGAGGGCGCCTGTCATCAGGACTTGTCCGGCCCGGAGCGGCCGCTCCAGCTGTGCCATGCGCCGAACCAGCCAAAGCGCCGCCCGGTAGGGGTGGCCGAGGCAGGCGGCGCCCGAGCCCACGGATTCCACCACGCCGTTGACCTCCATGACCATGCCGGCCACCGCGAGGTCCAGCGCCGACGGCAGCACCGGGCGCGTTCCGGTGACGATCCGTCCGCTGGAGGCGTTGTCGGCGATGGTGTCCAGGATGGAGATGTCCCAGTTCCGGATCCTCGAGCCGACGATTTCGATGGCGGGCAGCAGATGGTCCACGGCCGCTATCAGTTCGCTCAGGGTGGTGTCCGGTTCGACGAGATCCTTCTTCAGGACCAGTGCCACCTCGGCTTCCACCCGCGGCTGCAGGACCTCGCCGGCAGCGAGGATTTCACCGTCGGCAAGGCACATGTCGGCGAACAGGACGCCGAAGTCGGGCTGGTCCACGCCCATCTGGGACTGGACCGCCTTGGAGGTGAGGCCGATCTTGCGGCCGACCACCCGTCGGCCCTCCGCGATCCACACGTCCTCGTTTGCCCGCTGCACTGCGTAGGCGGCGCCGATCCCGCCGGCGGAAAGCGCATCGTGAATCGGATCGATCACCACGCCGTCCCGTTCGGCGCGACGCAAACGCGCGGCCAGTTCTTCAAGACCGGCCGTATCAGCAGGTGCTGTTTCGATGGTTGCCGTCATTAGTCCTCCCAAATGAGGGCTCCAGTATCACTTGGGTGGTGCGTGCGACGGCGCGGCAGTCCCGGAGAGCGGGATGGCAGCGGGTGGCGGCAGTTTGTCGGAGGCCTGTAGTGATGTGTACAGTGAACCCACGATGTGCTGCAGCTCACATCGCCGCAGCTTCGGCTGTCCCGCTATTGGTTAGCTGCGCCAAGGAGGTTTTACAGCCAATGAATGTCTGTCACTTGGTGCCACTGCGACGTGTGGCTCGTATTTTCGGGCGGTCCCGATGAGTGTTTCCACGAGTTCACGAAGCACTTCGGCAGTTGCCTGGCCGTCACCGGCAAGCGCACCGCCTCCGGCCATGGCGGCCAGAATGACGCTGATCATGGAGACGTTTGAGTCCCGGACGGTTCGGCTTCTGCTCGACGAGATTGCTACCCGGACGCGTCTTCCCCGGTCCACAACACACCGGATCCTGGACCAGCTGGTTCAGCTGGGCTGGCTCGAACACACCCCCGACGGTTACGGAATGGGCTGGCGGTCACTGCAGTTCAGCGGGCTGGATGATGGAAACAGCCGGATCCGTGCCGAGGCTGCACCGCTGCTGCACAGCCTGCAGATGCGCACCGGGATGGTGGTGCATCTTGCCGTCCTCAAGGGAGCCAACATTCACTACTTGGATAAAGCAGGCGGCCGCTCGGCCACGTTGGTTCCGTCGCGCGTGGGCGGCATCGCTCCGGCGCATGCAACGGCACTGGGCAAGGCGATGCTCGCCTGGCTGAATCCCGAGCAGGTGGATGACCTGTTCAAGAACGGCCTGCCCCCGTCGACCGGACGGACGATCAGCGATTCGAGCACGCTCTACGCCGAGCTTCACCGCATCCGGCAGCGCGGCGGGCTGGCCTTCGAATCCGGCGAGAGCTACGAGGGCATCGCCTGCGTGGCGGCCGCAATCCGCAGCCGCCGGAAACCGGTGGCAAGCATTTCGCTGGTGGGGACGTGCTCCGATCCCATCGAACGGGTGGCCCCGCTGGTCATGGACGCCGCCCGCCAGGTGTCGGAGGCTCTGTTTCCCAGCCAGTAGCGTTTCTGTGCCGAGTATTTCGCTGCCGGGCGCGGGCATGTACTGGTCAGCTGCCGGCGGCCGGCGGGGTCAGCATGCCGCGAACCGAGCGGCGGCTGAACTTCCATCCCTGCGCGGTCCGAACGAGCTCGTCGGTGTAGATGCCGAGGGAATCGTTGAGGCTGCCGTCCAGG
Source organism: Arthrobacter sp. zg-Y1219 (assembly GCF_030125545.1). NCBI lineage: Bacteria > Bacillati > Actinomycetota > Actinomycetes > Micrococcales > Micrococcaceae > Arthrobacter > Arthrobacter sp. zg-Y1219. The sequence goes on along the minus strand of NZ_JASKLY010000015.1, from coordinate 56,861 downwards.
CGCCGGCCGAAGGCGTGAAAGTACGCGGTGCAGGCGGCGGAATTTCCGTCAATGGTGATGATGTGGTTGGACGTCAGATGACAGGTGCCGGCGTTGGAAGCCATGGTCGCTGCGAAGAACTCCCGGAGAGCCTTCGTGCCCTGAATCGCCGGGATTCCCCAGCCGCTGCCGTCCCAGACTCCGTCGTCGGTGAACAGGGACACCAGTTCGTCCAGCAGGCCGCCGTCGAGGTTGCCGGCGTACTCGTGCGTCAGCCGACGGATCTGTTCGATGTCGGTGATTCCGGCGTCGTTGCCCACGGTGCCGTTGCCCGCGTCGTTGCCCACGGTGCCGGGAAGGGATGAAGCTGTCATCGCGGGTCCTTGTCGGGGGAGGGTCGTCAGGAAGGAAAGGCAAGCAAGTCAGGAAAGCCAGGTCCGGGGGAGAAACAGGGGCGGTCTCCCGCGCTCTGCCTCTCCGCCAGACCTGTTCCGGGCGAACCGCTAGTTAGCGGAAACGGTCTGGGGCGGCACAAACGCAGCGTAGGGCTCGCTCGCTGATTTGTCGTGTCCCCAGTAGCTTTCGGCGGTGATCTCCTCGGACGTGTAATACGTCTCGTCCACGAGCATTCCGGCCGTGCCGTATTCGATATCCCAGCCGCCGGGTGCGCGGACATAGAACGAGACCATCTTGTCGTTGGTGTGGCGGCCCAGGGACGCGCTGAGGGTGAACCCCAGCTTGTTGACCTTGTCCTGGGCGCGGCCGACGGTGTCCAGGTCCTCGACCTCCACCATCAGGTGGACCAGTCCCGGCGCTTCGCCGTGCGGTGCCGGGCCGATGGCCAGGCTGTGGTGGCGCTGGTTGATCCCGAAGAAACGGAACCGAACGGCCGGACGGCGCGCTCCGAGGCGGACGGCGCCGCGCGGCAGGAAGCCCAGGACATTCGTGTAGAAGGAGGTGGTTTCCTCCATCTTGGTGGTGGGCAGCACCACGTGGCCCATGCCGTGGTCCCCGGTGATGAACTTCTGTCCGTATCCGGTCAGCACCGGGCTGTGGTCCAGGCGGGGGCCGAAGAAGATCTCCACCGGGGTGCCGCCGGGATCGGTGAAGGTAATGACCTGCTCCAGGCCGCGCTCGTCGGAGGCTTCTTCGCTGAGCCAGGTGACGGGGAAACCCGCTGCTTCCACATCCTTGGCCACGGCGGCCAGCGCGAACTGGTCGCGGACCTCCCAACCCACTGCCAGGACCTTGTCGGAGTCGCCCGGAAGCACGATCAGGCGGGCTTCGCGTTCGTCCATCCGCAGGTACAGGCCCTCCGGATTCGGGCCCTTCGCCTCAGCGAATCCCAGGCCGTCGAGGGTCAGTTCGCGCCAGCGGTCAATGTGCTGGGTCTGGACTTTCAGATAGCCCAGTCCTCGGATATGCGTCATGTCATTCCTCGCTTTACTTTTGGGTGTTGCTGCCAAATGGGGGGAGGCGCCTAGACCATGCCGGTCAGGTTGGCCGGCGGTTCCATGCCCAGCTCCGTGAGGACGGCGGCATGGTAGTTGGGGCCCGGCACATGGATGGCGTGGGCCAGGCCCATGTGCGCATCGCGCCAGAAGCGCTGGATGGGGTTGTTCAGGCGCAGTCCGTTGCCGCCCGAGCGGGAGAGGATGGCGTCGATTCCGGCAGTGGCACGCCAGGCTGCCTGGATCTGCGTCCGGCGGCCCACCGCCCGCTGTTCCAGGGTGACCTCGCGGCCGGCTGCGACGGTGTCATAGATCCTGTTGATGTTGTCCAGCAGCGCCGTCCTGGAGGCCCGGATCTCGCCGGCGGCCTCGCTGATTGCATACATGCTGTACGGATCATCGGTGCTCTTGGAACCGTTGACCTGCTGGCGGTTGCGCTGGTAGTTCAGATGGGCCTGCAAGGCACCCTCTGCGATGCCCACGACCGCGGCGGTGAGGCCGAGGGGGAACAGGCTGTAGAACGGGATCCGGTGGATCGGCTCGGTTTTGCCCGCGTCACGGGCCACCTTGCCGGAGAAAAGGTCAGCCTGCTTCAGCACGCGGTATTCCGGGACGAAGACGTCCTTGATGATGACGTCCTTGCTGCCGGTGCCCCGCAGTCCCACGACCTCCCACGAATCCTCGACAATCGTGTAGTCGGCACGGGGAATGACGACGTGCAGGGACTGGCGCGGGACGGCCGGCTTGCCCTCGCTGTCGCCGAGGAACGCCCCGAGAATGACCCAGGAGGCATGGTCCGTGCCGCTGGAAAACTGCCAGTGTCCGCTGAGCCGGTAACCGTCGTCGGTCGGGGTGGCAACGCCCATGGGCGCGTAGGGGGAGGAGACCCAGGTGTCCTGGTCAGCTCCCCAGATTTCCTCCTGCAGCTTCGGGGACATGACGTCCAGCTCCCAGGGATGGACGCCGACGACGCCGGCAACCCAGCCCGCGGCTCCGTCAAGGCTGGCGATCTTCATGACCGTTTCGGCGAAGTCCGCCGGATGCGCCCGGGTGCCGCCGTATTCAACCGGAGCAAGCAGCTTCATGACCCCGGACTGGCGCAGGATGTCAACGGTGCCGTCACTGAGTTTGCCCAGATCTTCATTGATCTGTGCGAAGGAGCGAAGCTCCTCCCCGCGCTCGGTCAGCACGTCTGAACATGCGGTAATCGTCATTGGATCGCTTCTCGCTTTCTCTCCGGGGCGCAGACCGCCACTTATGCAAAATCTAGGCGCGATTCCCCCGGGGGAGCGGGAAATGTCCCAGTCACCGGGATTTGCCGCCCGGCCTGTCGCAGCCCCGATTTATCCCGGTCATCGAGACCCGTGCAACGGCCCGAGCGGGCACTGTTTATGGTTCTCGTAGACCGAAGAGATTCGCACATCGAGGAGCCTGAGAAATGACCACGGACCTTCGCCACGAGCCGGGCAAGACGGCCCCGATCAGTGATGGATCATCCCTGCGCGAGCTGCAGACGGAGCACGGGGTGCTGCGCTACCACGAAGCCGGCGACGGACCGCCGCTGGTGTTCCTGCACGGTTCCGGCCCCGGGGTGACCGGCATGCGGAACTTCGGGGGCATCCTTCCGGCGTTCGCCGAGCACTTCCGCTGCTACGTGCTGGAGTTTCCGGGCTTCGGCGTCAGCGACGCCACTGACCTGCATCCCATGCAGGCGGGCGCACAAGCGGTCACCGATTTCCTCGACGGCCTGGGCCTGGACCGCGTTGACATCATCGGCAACTCGATGGGCGGCATGATCGGCACCCGGTACGCCATCAGCCATCCCGACCGGGTTCGCCGCCTGGTGACCCTGGGTGGCATGGGCGTGAACATTTTCAGCCCTTCGCCCGCTGAAGGCATCAACCTCCTGATCGCCTTCACCGAGGACCCCACGCGGGAACGGCTGGTTCAGTGGCTGCGGTCCATGGTTTACGACCAGGAGCTGGTCACTGAGGAACTGATCAACGAGCGCTGGCAGCAGGCGACGGATCCGTTGACCCTGGCCAGTGCGCGGAAGATGTACAGCAGGGCGGCAATGAAGGCGACGGCGGCTGCGGCAGCCGCTTCAGATGCGGCTCCCGGTTGGACCCAGCTGCACAAGCTCAAGGCCAAAACCCTGATCACCTGGGGTCGTGATGACCGCGTCTCCCCGCTGGACGGTGTGCTTGTTCCGCTGCGGACCATTCCCGATGTGGAACTGCATGTGTTCCCCAACTGCGGCCACTGGGCCATGATCGAGCAGAAGGCGGCCTTCGAGAGCACAGTCCTCGCGTTCCTGCGGCGGGAAGAGGTTCCAGAGTGAACAATGCGATGACGAGCAATACGATGACGAACGATGCGAAAACGAGCAATGCGATGACGAACGAAGCTATGACGAGCGTAAAGAGTGCGGCAGTGAACACCGTGACCACGGAGATCGCGACCACGGAGACCGTGACGGCGAACGCCGCGCCGGCGGCCACCCCGCTGCAGGTGCGGGTGGTTGAGGTGATCCGCGAAACAGCTGACGCGCACACACTGGTGCTGGAGCCTGCGGGCGGCAGCGGGGAAACCATCAGCTACAAGCCCGGACAGTTCCTGACGGTTCGGATACCGAGTGAGCGGCCGTCCGGCGCCGCCCGCTGCTACTCCCTGTGCAGCTCCCCGCTGCAGGACGAAAAGCTGAAAATCACCGTCAAGCGAACCCGGGAGGGCTACGGTTCCAACTGGCTCTGCGACAACGTGGTGGAAGGACACGTGCTGGACATCCTGCGTCCCGCCGGTACCTTCACTCCGCACTCGCTGACCACTGACTTCCTCCTCTTTGCCGGCGGCAGCGGGGTGACCCCGGTGATGTCCATCATCAAGTCAGCCCTGGCCGGGGGAACCGGGCTCATCACCCTGATCTACGCCAACCAGGATGAATCGTCGGTGATCTTCCGCGAGGAGCTCATCGCGTTGACCAAAGCGCATCCGGGCCGGCTCAACGTCATTCACTGGCTGGGAACCGTTCAGGGCCTGCCCGACACAGCGTCCATCGGTGCCCTGGCTGCTCCGTACACCGACCGGGAAGTATTCATCTGCGGCCCGGGACCGTTCATGGACTGCGTCGCGTTATCCCTGAACACGCTGGGCATGCCGCCGGAGCGGATCCACATCGAACGCTTTACGTCGCTGGGGACTGATCCCTTTGCCCCCGTGGCCGTCGTCGTCGACGACACAACGGGGGAGAACGCGGTTGTGGAGGTGCAGCTGGACGGCCAGAGCAGCTCCGTGGCCTGGCCCGGCGGAAACCGTCTCTTGGACGTCCTGCTCAACGCCGGCCTCGACGCACCGTTCTCCTGCCGGGAGGGCGCCTGCAGCGCCTGCGTCTGCAGGGTCCTCGAAGGCGAGGTGCGGATGGAAAAGAACGAGGTTCTGGATGACACGGACCTCCGCGAGGGCTACACGCTGGCATGCCAGGCGGTCCCCGTCAGCGCGAAGGTCAGGGTTACGTACGACGAGTAGGGCCCCGAAGCCTGAACACACACGAAGAAGGAGGAGAGCCGGAAATCCGGCCCTCCTCCTTCTTTGTTGTATTGCCTTCTTGGAGCTGCGTGCTTCCGGGACCTACTGATCGAGCTCGTCCCGATAGACGACTTCGATCCTGCCTTCCACCGAGGCCTGGCGGATGCTGGCCGCCAGCGTCTCGCAGCCGGCGAACTGTTCGGCGGGATTGTCCCCGCGGCAGGAGAGCGGTCGTTCCCTGCAGGCATTCTGGGCTGCCGCGTTCCACTGGATGCTGGTCTGCTGCCAATCCGACTTGCGGACCAGCACGGTGGCGGCACATTCACCGCAGCCCAGCGGCTGCATCGGGGTGTCTATGAGCCTGACATCGGAGGGTGCTGTCATCAGATCAGCTGTCCCGCTGCAGCCTTGCGCAGCGCCAGGTTCTGCGCCACTTCCTTCTGCCAGCTTTCATTGGGCCTGCTGGTGTCCAGCTCGTGCTCAAAGCGGTCAGTCATCTCCGGCGTGACATCGGCAACGTCAACGAAGAACTGCTCGTACCAGCGGCGCAGCTGGTAGACGGCGCCGTCCTCCTCGCACAGGAGCGGGTTGTCGATCTGGGCCTTGTTCTGCCAGATCTCCACATCCTGGTTGAAGCCGTGCAGGATGTGCTTCGCCTGGGTGGCCGCGATCTCGTCGGGGTCGCCCACCAGCTCCGGCCTCTTCTCCACGATGATGCCGGACATCAGCACAAAGGAGTTCTCATCAATGGGGTAGTGCGCATTGAGAAGGACGGTTTTCATGTCGAAGTTCTCATAGACGTACGTCAGGTCATCGATCATGAAGGAAGGGCCGTAGTAGGACGCCACTGAACTGGTCTTCACCATCTTCGGGGCAGCGGGATCGGGGTTCGGCGGGGCAAGATCCTCACGCCTCTTCCCGTCGAAATACTGCGTGGCAATGTGGCCCTCGAAAACGTTCTTGAAATACGTCGGGAAGTTTCCGTGGATGTAGAAGAAGTGAGCCATGTCGACAACATTGTCCATGACTTCACGGGTGCTGGTGTTGACCACAAGTTCGTTCCAGACCCATTTGGTCCAGCCATCATCCTGCGCGCCCTGGATCCGGGGGATGACGACGTCGGCCGGCGGCGGGTTTCCTTCCGGGTCGTTCCAGATGAACAACAGCCCGTCCTGTTCGAGCGTCGGCCAGGTGCTGGTCCGGGCGCGCAGCGGAACGCGGCGGCTGTACGGAATGGCCTTGCAGCGGCCGTCGCCGCCCCAGCGCCAGTCGTGGAACGGGCAGGCAATCTCGTTGCCCTTGACCGTGCCCTTTGACAGGTCCCCGCCCAAGTGGCGGCAATTGGCGTCGAGGACGTTGACCTTGCCGTCTTCCCCGCTGAAGATCACGAGCTTCTGGCCAAACGCGTTAATGGTGTGCGGAGTGCCGTCCTTGAACTTCTCCACCAGGCCCAGACAGTGCCAACCGCGGGCGAACCGCGTGCGTACTTCGCCGGTTTCGATCTGTCTGATTTGGTCCTGGTCTGACTCAACAATGCTCATGCGGAATTCGTCCCTTCGGATATTCGGAGTCGAACGTCTCGAAACTTGAATCTACGCACACGCGCACGGGCGCAGGACGGCCAGTCCCGATGTGTGGGACAGGGGGAACACTTGTTTTTTCCGGCTGAGAATCTGGAGGGCAGGCCTGCCTGCGGAAGCTTGCACGGAGGCCTGCGGTCCACCGGCGACGACGAAAAGGGAAACCATGGCAAGCGGCCAGACAGCTAGGCAGGATTGGGACGGCGAATTCGACGTCGTTGTGGTGGGTTCCGGGGCAGGTGCCATGGCTGGAGCGTTCAGTGCGGCCTCCCGCGGGCTGAAAACGGTGGTGGTGGAGAAAACCAACCTCCTGGGCGGAGCCTCGAGCTACGCCGGGGCCTCCTGCTGGCTTCCGGGCACCCAGGTGCAGGAGAGGGCCGGAGTCGAGGATTCAACCGAGGCGGCGGCCGCCTATTTGGAGTCCCTGCTGGGCACGGAACAGGCCGAGCGCCGGGAGGCCTTTCTGGCCACCGCGCCGGAACTGGTCAAGGCGCTTGAACACGATCCGGCGCTCGAATTCCGCTGGACCGCCTTCCCCGACTATTTTGCGGGTCCGGGAAGGATGGATCTGGGACGCTCCATGATGCCCGTGGCTCTTCCGCGGGAGGAAATCGGCGAGCTGGCCGACTTGGTGCGCCCGCCCATCGACCGTGACAACCGCGGGGAACAGCATCCGGACGGTCCGCTCACCGCGGGCCAGGCCCTGATCGGACGCCTGCTGCTGGCCTTCACGAACACCGGCAACGGCGTGGTCCGCACCGGAACGGCGATGACGGATCTCATCGTCGAGGACGGAAAGGTCCTGGGAGTGGCGGTGGACACCGCCGACGGCCCGCAGCGCCTGCGCGCCGCATCGGGAGTGCTCCTTGGTGCCGGGGGCTTTGAGGGCAACGAACAGATGCGCCGGGAGAACGGAACCCCCGGATCCGCCAGCTGGAGCATGTCTCCGCGCAGCGCCAACACAGGGACGGCCATCCGGGCCGCACAGGAGGCCGGAGCCGCCGTCGACCTGATGGATGAGGCGTGGTGGTGCCCCGGAACGGAGCAGCCCTCAGGAAAAGCTGCGTTCACCCTCGGCTTCCGCGGCGGTCTCATGGTGGACGGAAACGGAAAACGCTACGCCAACGAGTCCCTGCCGTACGACCAGATGGGCCGCGAGATGGCCGCCGCCGCGGCGGATCGCATTCCCTCCTGGTTCATCTTCGATTCCCGCTTCGGCGGCCAGCTGCCCGCCATCATGCGGCCCGACAACACGCCGCCCGCCGAGCACCTTGCCGCCGGAACCTGGATCCAGGCCGAGTCGCTGGGCGAACTTGCTGAACGCACCGGCCTTCCCGCCGACGCACTGGCGGAGTCCGTGCAGCGGTTCAACGGATTCGCCGCCGCCGGTGTCGATGAGGACTTCCACCGAGGCGAGGACCCCTACGACCTCTTCTTCGCGGATCCCTCGCATGGACCCAATCCTGCCCTCGTGGCGCTGGATCAGCCGCCGTACTTCGCCGCGCGGATGGTGCTCAGCGATCTGGGCACCAAGGGCGGCCTGCGCACGGACAAGGACGCCCGGGTGCTCACCGGCAGCGGAGAGCCGATTTCGGGGCTCTACGCAGTGGGCAACTCGAGTGCCTCCTTCTCCGGCCGGTTCTACCCGGGTCCCGGCATCCCGCTCGGCACAGCAATGGTCTTCGCCTACCGCGCGGTGCAGGCCATGGCCGGGCCGGCAGCGGAGCGGTAGCGCAACGACGACGGCGGTAGCCGGCGCTTGGCCGCCGCTGCCGCTGCCGCCGTCGTCGTGGTCGTCGAACCGGCCCCTGGGCTGCTCCCGGGCCTGTTGCCGCCACCGCTCCACGGCTAGCATTTTCCCTACGGCCAGCGGCCGTCTCCGGCGCCCTCCTCCGCAATGCCAGCCCCGCCCTCCCGGTGTTATTGACGCCGCTGACTGTCCGGAACCGCACTCCGGTCCCGGCCATGCATCGTGAGGAGAACATCGTGTGGTGGCACAATCTGGGAATCACGCCGTTGGAAGGACTTTGGGTCGTCCTGTCGGCATTTGGCATCTATGCGGCATTTTTCGTCCTCATCCGCTTGGCCGGACAGCGCGCACTGGCCAGCTGGTCAACGATGGACAAGGCCATCGTCATTGCCTTCGGATCGGTGCTGGGGCGCGTCGTGCTGGGGTACACCCCCACGCTGGCCGCCGGCGTCATTGCGCTGGCGACCATGTTTGCGCTGTTCCGGCTCGAGGCCCTCCTGCGGCGGACCAGGCGCGGCGCCTACCTTTCGAGCACACCGATTCTGCTGATGGCCGGAGACCAGGTCGTGGCGTCCGGCCTCCGTGCGGCCCGAATCGTGGAGGACGAGGTTTACTTCAAACTGCGCCAGGCGGGCATCCGGAACTTCTCCGAAGTCGGTTTGGTCATTCTGGAACCCACGGGAGACGTCAGCGTTCTGCGCCGCGGGGAACTCATCGACCCCGTGCTCCTGAGCCGAATCACGGACAAGGGCAGCATCCCGGCCCACCTGTTGCTGCCCGGATAAGCGGACTCCCGGCGGGGTCTCCGGCCCGCTGAAGGCCGTCCGGGGCAGGGCTGGAAATGACCGGCGCGGAGGCCGGTTACCCCTTTGGGCAAATGTGGTGTAGAGTCATACTCAGTTGTTGGTTGTTGCGCATTTTGTATTTCAAGTGGCGAAACCCAAACGGGCTAGCCGCTTTTCTGTAAAAGCGGTAAGGAACACCGCGACTGAAGCTCCCCGAAAGTCGGGAATCGCTTCAATCCAGAAGGAATATTAAAATGGCTACAGGTACAGTAAAATGGTTCAACTCCGAAAAGGGCTTCGGCTTCATCGAGCCGGATGACGGAAGCGCCGACGTGTTCGCTCACTACTCCGCTATCAACTCCAATGGTTACAAGTCCCTGGACGAGAACCAGAAGGTTTCCTTTGATACCGAGCAGGGCCCCAAGGGTCCCCAGGCTACGAACATCCAGGCGCTCTAATCTAGAGACTTTGGTTCAGTACTTGTACTGATCTGCCTTACAAAAGCAGGACGGGTTTCCCGTCCTGCTTTTGTGTTTAACTGCAGTCGTCCGATGGCCCGGCCCGCCTGATAGTCGAGTAGTCGCGTTGGATCTTGTCAGCCTGGGTAAACGCGACCCGAAATTCGTTCGGTTTGGCCAGGATCGACGGTTTTGGGAAATCCCTGCCACTGCGGACCGGCAGGAATTTCCCAAAACGGCTACGGAATCCCGAAATGGCAGCCGAATCCGGAAACGGCGGGAGGGACAGCTGGTCCAGGTCCGGTCAACCCAAGCCAGGACGGCCCGGTAGCGGTAATTCGGCCAGTTGTTCCGCCGCGACCCCTGCGCGCCGCACTGGTTCCCACTGTTTGACCACTGCTGGGGCTGGTGGGGTCAGGAGAGTGCACATCTGCCACAAAGGGTGGGAACCCGTGTGCCAGCAGGCACAAAAGCACCCGGAATGACCCAGGAACCGCCAGAACCCCTCCCGGGCAGGGGGGAGCACGGTGGCGCCCCGCCCCCGGCCGGGTTCCCTAGGGGTCTGCCCCGTGCCGCGGCACGTTCCGCGGGGACCAGCCGCGTCCCCCGAGGATCAGTCGCGGGCCCGCAGGGCGCTTTCCCGAATGTACTGCTCCACCCGCGTGTAGGCGTCCCGGGTGAGCGCCTTCCACAGCTCCATCGCCAGCCGTGGGTTCTCCTCCTCCAGAGACTCCATCGCGTCGGCGGTCAGGACCTTGAGCCGGACCTCGCCGGCCGCCTTGACCGTTGTTTCCTGCCGCTTATCCGTGCCCAGGGCCATTTCGCCGAAGGTCATGCCGGGGCCGAGGGTGGTGAGCTTGATTCGTGAACCGTCCGGCGCGGGCATGGACGTGGCAATCGTGCCCGAGACGATGAAGAACACCCCGCCGAACCGCTGCCCCACCCGTCGGACCAGGTCACCGTCTTCGTAGACCAGGTCTTCCATCCGTTCCTGGACCGCCTGCGCATCCTCCGGGTCGAGATGGCTCAGGACCGGCGAATCGACGGGTTCCATGATGTCCGGCATGACCAGCTCGGATCCGTAGGCATCAATGAGCTGCGTCTCGCAGTGTTCGACGGCGGCATTGCGGGTCGCGAAGGACGGCACCTCCCAGCCCCGCTTCGCCAGCTCATCGGTGACCGTTCCTTCGCCATCGACCAGCACCAATCCGCGGCCGCTCTCGACCAGCATCTCCGCGGACTCGGCGAACAGGCGGAGCGCCACCTCGGACACCTCGTCGACGCTGCGCAGATCCAGGACCACGACTTCGACGTCGTCGTCCAGCTGGGAAAGCGCCCGCACCACCGATTCCGCCCCGGCGAAGAGCAGATCTCCGTTGAGCTCCAGGACTTGCGCGCGGTGGCCGTGGCTGCGGAGCACTTCAACGGCTTCATCGGTGCGCCGGATGCCTGAGGGTGCGGCAGTGATGTCGTAGACGTTGCGGATGGCGGAGCGGCCGGTGCGGGCTGCCCGGACGAAATGCAGCTGCATGTCGTGGGAGATCCGCTGGCTGGTGGCGACGCCGCGGACACTGGAGCCGTGCGCGTCCAGCGGGGGAGAGTACACGGCAAGGCCCACCTGCCCGGGCAGGACGGCGATGGTTCCGCCGCCAACCCCGGATTTGGCCGGCATGCCGACACTGGAAAGCCAGGCGCCGGCGTCGTCGTACATGCCGCAGGTGGCCATCACTGACAGGACGCGTTCCACGGAGGCAATGTCCAGGACCTGGTCGTCGGTGATCGGATTGCGGCCGCTGTTGGCCAGGGTGGCCGCCATCCGGGCGAGGTCCAGCGCGTTGACCATGACCGAGCACTGGCGGAAGTAGTCCTTGATGACCGGTGTGGGATCGGATTCAATGATGTCGAAGGACCGCAGGAGATAGGCCAGGGCATGGTTGCGGTGGCCGGACTTGAGCTCGGACCGGTAGATCCGTTCGCTCACGGACAGCTGGCGGCCGGCGAAGGCCGAATAGGTGTTCAGGATCCGGTTGAAGCGGGTGATGCCGCCGGAGCCGCGGACCAGGGAAGTGGCGGTAAGGGCCCCCGCGTTGATCATGGCGTTGGCCGGGCGTCCGGTTCCTTCGGCCAGGGACATCTCGTTGAAGGAATCTCCGGAGGGCTCAACGTCGACTTTGGCGTCCACGGCTTCCATGCCGCGGTCCGCCAGTGCCAGCCCGTAGGTGAAGGGCTTGGAGATGGACTGGATGCTGAATTCCTCCCGGGTGTCGCCAATCTCATAGACGTACCCGTCGGCCGTTGCCAGCGCGATGCCGAAATTATCCGGGTTTACGTTGGCCATGGCCGGAATGCTGCTGTACGGCTTGCCATCCTTCAGCTCCGCGATCTCCGCGTGGATTTGTTGAAGGTAGGTGTCGATGGGGGAGGACATGGGGGGAAGACCGGGGGAGGAGGCTGCGGCAGGCTCATGGGATGAACCCGAAGCGGCGGAAACGGTGGTGGAACGCATACCTCAAGCCTAACGAGTAGTGCGGGCACTGAGGGTGCCGCCCTGAAGGGGCCCTGTGTATACTGGACCCAGTTGTAGCGTTGGGCATCTTGTGTTCAAGCGGCGAAACCCAAATCAGGGGCAAGCCGCTTTTTCTGTCAGGTGCCACTTTCCGGCGCCGCAGCGTGAAACTCCCCGAAGGTCGGGGGTGGTTTCTTTAGAAGGATGATTAAAAATGGCAACAGGTACCGTGAAATGGTTCAACTCCGAAAAGGGCTTCGGCTTCATCGAGCCCGATGACGGAAGCGCCGACGTTTTCGCTCACTACTCCGCTATCAACTCGAGTGGCTACCGCTCGCTTGAAGAGAACCAGAAGGTTAGCTTCGACACCGAGCAGGGCCCCAAGGGTCCCCAGGCCGTAAACATCCAGGCCCTCTAAATCTATTTTTAGGTTCCTCCGGGAATCGGCTTGAATAAGAAGCAGGACGGGAAGTGATTCCCGTCCTGCTTCTGCGTTAACGGTGCCGCGGGCTGCGCCCTACAGTCGGGTGAGCCTGGCGTCGTCGTCCGGCGCCGGCGCCTCGCGGGGCGCCTGAGCTGCCGGCTGCTCCGGAACCTCCGGCAGGACCACGGCCCGGCGGCGCTTCTTGCTCTTCACCGACCGCCCGTAGACCAGATACATGGTCGCCCCCATGATGATCATCAGCAGGACGGTGTAGACGAAGGTCAGGGCCATGGCGTCGCTGATGTTCTCGCCCTGGGTGCTGTTCTTGATGACGATGCCCAGTGGTTCGTACAGGGGATGGTAGAGAAACACGGCCGTGTCGTAGTCATCCAGGAGGCTATTGAAGTTCAGTGCGGTGATGGCCGCCGCCGCCGGAAGCACAATGGGCAGCAGCACCCGCCGGAAGGTGTAGAGCGACTTCGCCCCGAGGATCGACGCTGCGTCCTCAAGGGAATCGCTGACCGAATAGAACGCAGCCTTGAGCATGCGCAGCGTGAATGGAATCTTGATGATGATGTAGGCGGCCAGCAGCACCCACGCGGTCCCGGTCAGCACCTGACCGCCAAGGAACGCCGACGGCCGGTCGAAGGTCATGATCAGGCCCAGCGCAATGAGCGTCGAGGGCAGGATCCAGGGAATGTGCAGCAGGTACTCCGCGGCCGTCGTGATCGGATTCCGGTACTTCTGCACCATCCGGGCCACAAACAGCAGACCGCCGACGACGACGACCGCCGCCACCGCGCTGTAGGCCACGCTGACGGCGAACGGCCGGAAGGCGGACTCGTCGGTGAACACGGTGAGGTAGTTGTCCAGCGTGAAACGATCCCAGGCGAGCGTGGCCGAGGAGATGCTGGCGGTGTCGGTGAAGGAGAAGAGGACGATCAGCAGGATCGGCAGCGAGTACACCAGGAACAGTGCGTAGGCGGCAATGTGAACCAAGACGTTGGCCACCGGGTTTTCGATCTTTTGCTTTTGCATCCCGGCGGAGACCTTGGAGACGGAGAAATACGTGCCGCCCCGTTCCACCCGGCTCATGATGGCGAGCATCACCACTGTGGCCAGGCCCAGGATCAGGGCCAGCAGCGCTGCGATGTCTCGGGAAGTCGAGCTGCCCGAGAAGGTCAGGATCATCGGGCTGATGGTCTGGAAGTTCTCCCCGCCCAGCACCTGCGGTGCGGTCAGGGCGCTAAGCCCGCCCAGGAACACCAGGATGGTGATCGCAAACAGCATGGGCCGCATCATGGGCAGCACGATCCGCCAGAGGATCCGCAGCGTGGAGGCCCCCATATTCCGGGCCGCCTCGATGGTCTGGTAGTCCACTTTGCTCAGGGCCGACGAGAGGAACAGCATGTGGTTGGAGGTCGTGGAGAACGTCATGACGAACACCACTGCGAAGAACCCGCTGAACCAGCCCGGATCCAGTCCCGGGAACCACCCCAGAAGCAGGTTGGTGACAAAGCCGTTCTGGCCGTAGATGAATTTGTACCCGGCAACCAGGACAATCCCGCCATAGATCAGCGTGGTGGCGTACCCGAGCCACAGGATCCGGGCACCCTTGATGTCGAAGTACTGGGTGACCAGGACAATGAAAATGCCCACGGCATTGACGGAAACGGACAGGACCACGGCGAGGATGAAGCTGTTGGTCAGGGACTTCATGGCCCGGTCCGAGCTCAGCAGTTTCTCGACCGCCCGTCCGGAGAACTCGCCCTTGGGAAAGAACGTCTCAGTCAGGAGGTTGATGTTGGGCAGGATCAGGAAGGTGCTGATGAACCACACCAGCACGAGGGAGGTCACCACCACCAGCGGGGAGCGCAGCATGCTCTTGACGGATGTTTTCATCTGCTCGGAGCCTAGTACTGCAGAACGTTCGCGGGATCGATGAACAGATCGGCGCTGTCGCCCACATCCATCCGGGTCAGCCCGTTCTCGGTGACGAGGGCCTTGATCCGGTTCTGGCCCGTGGTCACCGTGTAGCGCGAATGCATGCCGTGGTAGCTGCGGGCAGACACCACGCCGTTGAGCTTCACCGCCCCGGGGCTGGCGGTCACGGGATCCAGGGACACCTTTTCCACCCGGAGGTAGGAGCTTTTTGCCGGGTCCAGGGCCGCAGGGGAGCGTTCGTTCAGGCGGTGCACCAGCTCGGCATCCAGGATGTTGATGTCTCCGATGAAGTTGCAGACAAATTCCGTGGCGGAACGCTCGTAAATTTCCTGTGGCGGCCCGACATGTTCGACCACGCCCTTGTTGAACACTGCGATCCGGTCGGACATGGTGAGGGCTTCGTCCTGGTCGTGGGTGACGTAGACCGTGGTGATGCCGAACTGGCTCTGCAGGTCCTTGAGCTGGCTGCGCAGCTGGACGCGCAGCTTGGCGTCCAGGTTGGAGAGCGGTTCATCCAGCAGCAGGATTTTCGGTTTGAGCACCAGGGCGCGGGCAATGGCGACGCGCTGTTGCTGGCCGCCGGAAAGCTCCGAGACGTTCTTTTGCAGCTGCTCGTCGCTCAGTTCCATCTGACCGGCGATCTCGGTGACGAGCCGGGCGGTGTCGGTCTTGGAGTCCTTGCGCACCTTCAGGCCAAAAGCGATGTTTTCCCAGACATTCATGCTGGGGAACAGTGCATAGTTCTGAAACACCATGCCGATGCTGCGCTTGTCGCTGGAAAGGTGGGTGACGCGCTTTCCGTCCACAAACACGTCTCCGCGGCTGGGACTGATAAACCCGGCGAGCGTGCGCAGCGCCGTGGTCTTTCCGCAGCCCGAAGGGCCCAGGAGGGTGAAAAACTCACCCTCCTGAATCTCCAGGTCGAGCTGGGGAATGGCGACGAAATCGTCGAACGAAACCTCAATGTTGTCGTACCGGATCATCATTTTTCCTGTCAGGGCATGTATTCGAGTTCGATTTTTTCCACCCACGCGGAGATATTGTCCCGAACGAACAACCAGTCCATCTCCTGCGGGGGAATCGCCTCATAGGCCTCGAGCACTTCGGGATCGGTCATTTCCAGCGCCTTTTGGTTGGCCGGAAGGCTGGCGAACTCGGCGGCAAAGGCACCCTGCGTTTCGCCGCCGCCGAACCAGTCGATGAACCGCTCCGCCTCGGTCTGCGTATCCGTGCCCTTGATGATGCCCACCTGCTCCACGGCGTACGGGACCCCGACCTCCGGGGCCATGACGCCGGCGTCGATGCCGTACTGCGCTTCGCGGGCAGGAAGGCCGCTGATGGTCATCTGCCCCATGTCCACGGTGCCCGCGGCCATGCGGGCAAAGAGGTCTTCGCCTTCCACGGCCTTGGAGCCGTTTTCGAAGTAGCCGCGGACCTGCTCCCAGCCCTCGTCGGAAATGCCCAGGTCACCGGACTCATCCGGATAGCGGGTCAGGATGCTGGCCATGATGATCTGCTGCGTGGCCCCGGCCAGGGTGCTGACGGATTCGTAGCGTCCCTTGTACTGCTCGTCGGTCCACAGGTCGGTCCAGTCTTCGGGTGCGTCGGCTTCCGGAACGGCCGCGGTGTTGTAGGCCAGCACGATGCCCTGCTGCACGATCGGCCAGAAGGTTTCGCCGTCGCCCAGGCCCTCATCAACGTCACCGGACCACTCGGGCGTGTAGGGCTCCAGCAGGTCTTCGGCCTTGATCTGTTCGAAGTACATGTTGTTCAGCCCGAAGACGACGTCGGCCACCGGGTTGCCTCCCTCGGCGATGATGCGGTTGGTCAGGTCTCCGCCGCCGAGCCCGACGATCTCCAGGTTGAAGCCCGCTGCCGTGGCCTGCTCCTTGAGCCAGTCACCCTTTCCGTCCGAGTCGGAGTTGGTGTAAACCACCAGCGTGGCCCCTTCGGAACCGCCTTCGTTACTGGAGCCGGCGGAAGAATCGCCGCATCCGGTGAGCAGCAGCGCTGCTGCCAGTCCGGCCCCGATGAATTTTTTACGCACGTCGTCGTGTCCTTTCAGTCCCCCCGGCCAAGCGCCGCGATGGCCTGAACCTATCCCCGATGTGCCGGTTCTGCAATCACCGACATTGGCGGGGCGGCCGAGCGAAATTTCCGCTCTGTTCCCACGCGCGTCCATACTATGTAAGACAACATTTGGCGCCGGCCTCTGCCCGGCGCCCTCCGGGTTCGGCCCGGCCCCACTGATGGAGAACCCCGATGCGCCGTATTCCTGCCCGCTCGCCGGCGGCTGCCCTGCTGCTGGCGGCCGCGCTGACGCTCAGCGCCTGTTCTGCCGGGTCCGGCGGGTCCTCGGCCCCCGATGCAGGCGGCAGCGGCAGCGGAGAAAACGGCGGCACCACCGGCGTCGTCGTCGCGCTGACCGGGGAACCGGCGAACCTTGACTTCACCACCACCGCCGGCGCGGCCATTCCGCAGGCGCTGATGGCCAATGTGTACGAGGGGCTGGTGGAAATCGACCAGGACGGAACGGTCCAGCCGCTGCTGGCATCCTCCTGGGACATCAGCGAGGACCGCACCACCTACACCTTCACCCTGCAGCCGGACGTGACGTTCAACAACGGTGCGGCGTTCACCGCCGAGGACGTGAAGTTCAGCCTGGAGCGCGTGAAGTCGGATTGGCTCTCCTCCCTGAAAACCAAGATGGACGTCGTGGAGTCCGTCACCGTGCTCAGCGACACCGAGGTGCAGGTGCAGCTCTCGCGCCCCTCCAACGCCTGGCTGTTCGATCTCGGCACCCCCGTGGGCGCCATGTTCGACGCAAGCGGCGTCGCGGACCTGGCCTCCACCGCCGTCGGCACCGGCCCCTTCACCATCGAGGCGTGGAACCGCGGGGAGTCCATCGACTTCGCGGCGCGCCCGGACTACTGGGGGACCGCGCCCAAGGTGGACACCGCGACGCTGCGCTACTTCGCCGACGCCGTCGCCACCACCAACGCGCTGCGCTCCGGGGACGTGGACGTGGTCTACAACATGCAGGCCCCCGAGCTGCTGCCGACCTTCGACGGCGACGACGGGTTCCAGGTCCTGGAGGGCACCTCCAACGGCGAAATCGTCCTGTCCATGAACAACGCCCGCGCGCCCTTCAACGACATCCGCGTCCGGCAGGCAGTGCTGCACGCCGTGGACCGGCAGGCCGTGTTGGACACCGCGTGGAGCGGCTACGGCACATTGGTGGGCGCGCCGGTGCCGCCCACCGACCCCTATTACGAGGACCTCAACAACACCTACCCCTACGATCCGGAGAAGGCCCGCGCGCTGCTGGCCGAGGCCGGCGCCGAGAACCTGGACATCACGTTCACCGTTCCCACCCGGCCCTACGCCACCGCCGTGTCCGAGATCGTGGTCTCCCAGTTGGCCGAGGTGGGCATCAACGCCACCATCGAATCCGCCGAGTTCCCCGCCGTCTGGCTGGACCGGGTCTTCACCCGGCACGACTACGACATGTCGGTGGTCCTGGCCGTGGAGAGCCGTGATGTGCTGACCATGTT
Organism: Arthrobacter sp. zg-Y1219; assembly: GCF_030125545.1. Classification (NCBI taxonomy): domain Bacteria; kingdom Bacillati; phylum Actinomycetota; class Actinomycetes; order Micrococcales; family Micrococcaceae; genus Arthrobacter; species Arthrobacter sp. zg-Y1219. The sequence continues at coordinate 38,905 of NZ_JASKLY010000015.1, read as the reverse complement.
CAACAACCCGGACTACTACCTCGGCTACGACAATGCCCGGATCAAGGACACCGCCGCAGCCGCGGACGCCGCCGACGAGGCAGGATACGTCTCCGGCATGCAGGAGGTGGTGCGCACAATCAACGACGACGCCGCCGCCAACGTCCTGTTCCTGTTCCCCAACATTGTGGTGGCCAAGGCCGGGGTCACCGGCCTTCCCGCAAACTCGGTCACGGAGGCGCTGGATCTGGGCGCCGTGGGCTGGCAGTAGCCCAACGTGGGAATCCGCCTGCTGATCAACGCGGCACGGTTTGTGCTGACCTTCCTGGCAGCCACCGTTGCCGTGTTCTTCTTCATGCGCGCCATCCCCGGGGACCCGGCGCAGATTGCGCTCGGCGTCAACGCCACCCCGGAGCTGCTGGAGCAGACCCGCCGCGAATTCGGCACCGATCGCCCGCTCCCGGTGCAGTACTTTGACTGGGTGTCCGGCCTGCTCCGCGGGGATTTCGGCACCTCCTACATCACCCGGACCGACATCAGCCCGCTGGTCCTGGACCGGTTGCAGGTCTCGCTGATCCTGGTCGGCCTGGCCATGGCGGCGGCCCTGCTGATTGCCGTGCCGTTCGGCACGCTGGCCGTACTGCGGCACCGCAAACCCAGCGGCGTGCTGCTCAGCGGCCTGAGCCAGCTGGGTGTTGCGGTGCCGGGCTTCCTGGCCGCCATCATGCTGGTGGTGGTGTTCGCTGTCGGGCTGGGCTGGTTCCCGGCCAACGGCTGGACTCCGCCCGGCGCGGACTTTGCCGATTTCCTGCACCGGGTCACCCTGCCGGTGCTCGCCCTGGCCTCGGTGCAGGGTGCGGTCCTGACCCGCTACGTCCGCTCCGCCGTGCTGGAAGTGCTGAACGAGGACTATCTGCGCACCGCCCGCGCCAAGGGCTTGGGCAAGCTCGAAGCCCTGGTTCGGCACGGGCTGCGCAACGCCGCGGTGCCGGTGCTGACCGTGGCCAGCGTGCAGCTGGCGGCGCTGATCATCGGCGCCGTCGTCATTGAACGCGTCTTCGTCATCCCCGGCCTGGGCTCCATGCTGCTGGACGCGGTGGGCAACCGGGACCTGCTCACCGTGCAGTCGGTTGTGATGGTGCTGGTGGCCCTGACCCTGATCATCAACCTGCTGGTCGACGTGCTCTACACCATCGTGGATCCCCGGCTCAGGAAGCGCACATGACCGTCCGGAAAATCTTGCCCACCCTGCTCTCCGGCGCCGTCCTGGTTGCCGTGGTGGTGCTGGCCGCCCTGCTGTCCTTTCTCTGGACCCCCTACGACCCGGTGCAGGCGTTCCCCGCGGACCGGCTGCAGGGGTCCAGCGCCGAACACCTGATGGGCACCGACCGCTACGGGCGCGATGTCTTCTCCGGCATCCTGTACGGCGCCCGGATCACCCTGTTTGTCGGGCTGGTGGCGGTCGGCATTGCCGCGCTCATCGGCACCCCGCTGGGCATCCTCGCGGGCATGCGCCGCGGCGCGGTCGAGGAAGTCACCATGCGCGGCGCGGACATCCTGCTGGCGTTCCCGGCGCTGCTGCTGGCGATCATGTTCGGCGCCGTCTTCGGCGCGGGCACGACGACGGCGATGGTCGCCATCGGGATCGGCTCCATCCCGGGCTTCGCCCGTGTCGCCCGGTCCGGAACCCTGCAGGTCATGAGCACCGAGTACGTGCTGGCCGCCCGGGCCGCCAGCCAGCCGGCGCTGCGCATCGCCCGCCGGCATGTGCTGCCCAACATCGCCGGGATGGTGGTGGTGCAGTGCTCGGTCACCTTCGGGCTGGCGGTCCTCGCCGAGGCCGCGCTGTCCTTCCTGGGCCTGGGCACTCCGCCGCCGGTGCCCTCCTGGGGGCGGATGCTGCAGGAATCGCAGCAGTTCCTGGGCACCTATCCGTCCTTGGCGCTCTGGCCCGGCGCGGCCATCGCGGTGGCGGTGCTCGGCTTCAACCTGCTCGGCGACGGGCTGCGGGACCGGTTCGATCCCAAACTGAACGGAGAACGCTGATGGTGCGGCCGCTGCTGGATGTGGCCGGACTGACCGTCACGGCCCGGGAGAAGGTGCTGGTGCAGGACTTTGCGCTGACCCTGGCCCGCGGCGAGCGGGTGGGCCTGATCGGCGAATCCGGATCCGGCAAGTCCCTGACCGCTGCGGCCCTCATGGGGCTGCTGCCCGAGGGTGTCTCCGCCACCGGCTCCGTGCGGCTGGACGGTGTCGATCACGACCTGATCGGCGCCTCCGACCGGCAGCTGAGCCGGCTGCGCGGCAACCGGCTGGGCATGGTGTTCCAGGAACCCCTGACCGCCCTGAACCCGCTGATGAAGGTTGGGCGGCAGGTCGCCGAGGTGCTCACCCGGCACCGGACCGTGCCCGGACGGGCGGCCGCGGCGCAGCGCAGCGTGGACCTGCTGGCCTCCGTGCAGCTGCCGGATCCGGCCGAGGCCGCGCGGGCCTATCCGCACCAGCTCTCCGGCGGGCAGCGGCAACGGGTTCTGCTGGCCATGGCACTGGCCAACGATCCCGACCTGCTGATTTGCGACGAGCCCACCACCGCCTTGGACGTGAGCGTGCAGCGCCAGATGCTGGAGCTGATATCCGACGGCGTCGCGCGCCGGGGAAGCGGACTGCTGTTCATCACCCATGACCTGGCCGTGGCCGCGAGCATCTGCGACCGCATCCTGGTGATGCGCAGCGGGACCCTGGTGGAACAGGGCGCCACAGACGAGGTGTTTTCCCGGCCGCAGCATCCCTATACCCGGGGGCTGCTGGCCGCCTCGGACCTGACCGCGACGGACGGCAACGGCCGGCTGTTCACAGTGGCCACCGCAGCCGGGTATACGCCGGCGTCTGCTCGAGCCACGCCGCCGGCGCCCTCCGCCAACCAGGCGCCCTCCGCCGACCAGGCGCCCGCTGCCGACCAGTTGCCGGCCGCCGAACCGGCACGAGCCGCGGAACCCGCGCCGGCCGCCGTCGCACGCATCCCGACCCCGGACGAGGCGCCGGCCAGCCCGCTGATCCGGGTCCGGGACCTGACCCGCATCTACCGCCGCCAGCGCAGCTCGCTCTTCCGGCCGCCCGCCGAGGTGCACGCGCTGCGGGACGTTTCCTTCGACGTAGCCGCCGGGCAGCGGTTCGGTGTGGTGGGGGAGTCCGGCTCGGGCAAATCCACCCTGCTGCGCATCCTTGCCGGGCTGGACCTGCCGTCGTCGGGCAGCGTGACGGTCGCCGGCAACGAGGTGGCCGGCTCCCGGGAGGGACAGCTGCGCGACCTGCGCCGCGAGCTGCAGATCGTGTTCCAGGATCCGATGGGGTCCCTGAACCCGCGGATGCGGGTGGGTGACATCATCGCCGAACCGCTGCTGCTGCCCGGCGTGCCCGTGCCCGCGCGCCACCATGCCGGGGCGGTGGCGCAGATGCTCGCCGCCGTCGGCTTGCCGCAGGAGGCCGCGGACCGTTTCCCGCACCAGTTCTCCGGCGGCCAGCGGCAGCGCATTGCCATTGCCCGCGCGCTGATCTGCGAACCGCGGATCCTGGTGGCCGATGAGCCGGTCAGCGCGCTGGACGTCTCGGTGCGGGCCCAGGTGCTGAACCTGCTCTCCGACCTCGTGGACAAATACCAGCTCACCCTGGTGTTTGTCTCCCACGACCTGGGCGTCGTGCGGCACCTGTGCGACACGGTGGCCGTCATGCACCGCGGCCGGATCGTGGAGACCGGTCCCACCGAGCAGATCTACGCCGCACCCGCACACCAGTACACGAAGACCCTTGTGGCGTCGTCGCTCTCGCTGCATGACGGGGAGCGGATGCGGGCTGCGGCCACGCCGTAGTCGGGCAGAGGACACACGGGGCAACACGCGCCGACGGCGGGCAAAGCTGGTTATACTTCCAAACAGCTTCAAGAACTGCGGCCGCCAAGCTCCGACTTGGCCGCATACCAACCCCACGCTCGTTGGGTGGTTCGGATGAAGAAGTGGCCTGCACTCGCCTTCGGGCAACCGGTGCGGGCAAGAGCACGCCGAAAGGACCGGCGCACGCCGCCGTATTCTCATGGACAACTTCCCAGCGCCCCTCACCGGCTCACAGTTACTCAACGGCTCACAGCACTCCAACCCTCCGGAGCCGCAGCCGGCCCTGCAGGCAGTGTCGCTGCACGACTATGAACTGCTGGTGACCACCCGCGCCTCCTTTGTGGATTTCCTGCTGGGGAACGGAAGAACCGCGGTATGAACACTTCCTCGGGGCTGCTCCTGGACATTGGAATCCTCACCCGGATCCGCGGCGCCAGCCCGGACCCGGTGATCACGGACTTCCTGGCCCGCAGGCGGCACCAGCGGATGTTCATCTCGGCGTTGAGCCTGTGCGAACTGTCGCCCGCCCGGGACCCGGACAGCGCCGCGGAGGACGGCTGGGTCCGGGAACTGGCCACCCGCTTCGCAGCCAACATCCTGCCCGTGGACCATCACGTTGCGCTCGCGTGCGAACACAACGGTCCCCTCAGCCCGGCCGTCCTTGCGGCCACCGCCCGGCATCACCACTTGACCGTGGTCAGCGCCGATGCTGCCCGCTATGCGGGCCTGGACGTCCGGGTCCTGGATCCGCTGGCGGAGCCGCAGCCGCGCCCGGTTGAACCCGGTGACATCTGATTCCGGACGCGCATGCTCCCCGTGAGAGAATGCATCGACTCTGGTGACCGCGAGCACAGTGGCTTGCGGCTGCCCAAATCTGCGTAGGTAAGGATTTCTGGCTCATGGCCGACAACAGTTCTGTTCCCAGACCACCGGTCGCGCATGCGGACCGGGTGGATGACGACGGCGGTGCTCCCGCGAAATGGAAGGTCGTCGGTCCCGGACTGGTGGTTGCCGCCACCGGCGTGGGCGCTGCCGACATGGTGGCCACCCTGGTCGCCGGTTCCAAATACGGTTACGGCCTGCTCTGGGCAGTGATCCTGGGCGTGATCCTCAAGATCATCCTGGTGGAAGGCGCCGGACGCTACACGCTGGCCACCGGCAAGACCATCTTTGAAGGCTGGCGCTCACTTGGCAAGTGGACCACCTGGTACTTCGGTCCGTACATCATGATCTGGGGCTTCGTCTACGGGGCCACCGCCATGTCCTCCGCCGCCTTGCCGCTGGCGGCGCTGTTCCCCGGCATCCCGCTGTGGGCCTTCGCCATCCTCATGGGCCTGGCCGGCTTTGTCATGGTCTGGTTCGGCCGGTATGCGACCTTCGAAAAAATCACTGCCGTGCTGGTCGGCATCATGTTCATTACCGTGGTGGGCCTGGCCATCATCGCCGCGCCCAACCTGCCCGAAATGTTCTCCGGCCTGGTCCCGCGCATCCCCGAGGGCGGCGTGGTCTACACCCTCGCGCTGGCCGGCGGCGTGGGCGGCACCATTACCCTCGCCGCATACGGTTACTGGCTGCGGGAAAAGGGCTGGTACACGCCCAAGTGGATGAAGGTCATGCGCATCGACAACTCGATGGCCTACGTGATGACCGGCATCTTCGTGATCGCCATGCTGATCGTCGGCGCCGAGGTGGTCCGTTCCGCCGGAGTCTCGCTGAGCTCGGGCGACGAGGGCCTGCTGGACCTCTACGACGTCCTGAAGGCCGAATACGGCGACGTCGTTGGCACCGGGTTCCTGGTCGGATTCTGGGCTGCGTCCTTCTCCTCCATCATCGGTGTCTGGAACGGCGTCTCCCTGATGTTCGCCGATTTCTGGGGCAACATGCGCGGCAAGGAATCCGGCCACCCGGACACCCGGATCGGCGGAAAGTACTTCAAGTTCTACGTTCTCTGGCTGACCTTCCCGCCGATGCTGCTGTTCCTGCTCGGCAAGCCGATCGGCCTGATCCTGGCCTACGGCGTCCTCGGATCGCTGTTCATGCCGTTCCTGGCCATCACGCTGCTGGGCCTGCTCAACGGGCACCGGGTCCCCAAGGCCTGGGCGAACAAACTGCACACCAACATCGCTCTGGGAGTCACCGCACTGCTGTTCATCGTGCTCGGCATCCAGCAGCTCGTTGACGCCGTTGTGAAGGCGTTCTAAAGCTCCGCGACTGCCCGGAGAACCCCGGACGCACCACCCGAACTGCCCTGCCGCAACTCCCCATCGCGGCAGGGCAGTTTAGCGCAACGGAAACACTTCCGACAGGCCCTCAACCGGGGCTAAAAAAAGTGCTCACGCCCCATCTACGCCGCGATTCCCCTCAGCTACGCTTGAAGGGCGAGAAGAGGTTGCAGCATGGAAAGTTTCGCGTCAGATGGCCTCAACCGGCTCATTTCAGGGCGTTACCGTCTTATCGAACCCATAGGCCACGGTGGCATGGCCACCGTCTATCGAGGGCAGGACGAAGCACTCGGCCGTGACATCGCCGTGAAGCTCTTCCGGGCCAGCGCAGTCTCTCCGGACGACGTTGACCGCCAGGAAACCGAAATGCGGTTACTGGCGTCCCTTTCCCACCCGGGCCTGGTGACACTTTTTGATGCCGGCAAGGACGACGCCGGCCGCGACGACGGCGAAGCCGGGGAACCCCGTGCCTTTTTGGTCATGGAGCTCGTCGACGGACCCGATCTGCGCAAGCACCTCCGCGACGTCGAGCGCATGTCCCTGGCCGATGCCGCGTACGTCGGTGCTGAGCTGGCCGGGGCGCTGGCCTACATCCACGGCCGCGGGGTCATCCACCGCGACGTCAAGCCGGCCAACATCCTGCTGCCCCCGGTGATCACCGGAACCCTGCCGAGGGCCAAGCTCACCGACTTCGGCATAGCGCGGATGCTCGACGGCGCCCGGATCACCGCGGCCAATGCCACGCTCGGCACGGCCAACTATCTGAGTCCGGAACAGGCCAGCTCACAGGATGTGGGATTCTCCAGCGACATCTATTCCCTGGGCCTGGTGCTGCTGGAAGCCGTCACCGGACGCATCGAGTTCGGCGGTAGCGCCGTTGAGGCAGCGATCGCCCGCCTGAGCCGAAACCCCGAAGTTCCGGATGAGCTCGGAAACTACTGGTGCTCGCTGCTGAAAGCCATGACGGCACGGGACCCCGATCAACGGCCGACGGCGGCGGAAGTCTCGGCAACGCTGCTGGAATACCGCTGGTCGTCGGCTGAGACGGCGTCCGCCATTCCTTCAACCGGGCAGGGCGGGGGAACGGACACTGCTGACGACGGCGGCGTTCCCACCGGCGGAGTTCGCACCGCAGAGGATCCCCGCATCCCGGGCCGGACGGGTGAGCAGATGCCGGAACAGATGCCGGAACCGGAACCCGAGCCCGAAAAGCTGTCCGCTCCCCATGATCCGGCTCCTGCCCGCGTCAAGCTGCCGCAGGGTTCGGCACGAACGGGCGGCGTGTACCGGGCCGTGTCCCCGCCCCGGTTCCCGCCCCGGGTTGGATCCGGCCGCAAGCGAGCTGCAGCCGCGGCGTCGGTCTCCCCGGGCACCGTGCCGGCTCGGCCCTCGCGCCTGGCGCTGGCGGGGCGGACGCTGCTGGCAGTGGTCGCCATGGCTGTGCTGGCAGCGGCAGTGATGCTGGTCGCCGATCGGATGGGCATCTTCCCGCAGGATCAGGGATACCCCCAGGTTCCCGGGCAGCTCGGACAGCATCTCGAGGAACTGCAGGAGAGCGTCGCGCCATGAGGCACCGGCGGGGCTGGCTGCTTGTGGCTTCGGGAACCGTGATCGCCGTGGCAGCCCTGACGGGATGCGAAGTCTCCAACCTGGGACCGGGGGCAGCCGAAGAGCTGCAGCAGCAGGTTTCGGACGTGAGCGAAGCTGCAGCGGCCGGCAGCTACGAGCAGGCTCTGCAGGCCCTGGACGATCTGACGGCGCGGCTGGACACCGCAACACGGCAGGGGGAGGTGTCGCTCAGCCGCCGGGAACGGATCAGCGATGCCATGGACGCCGTGCGCCTGAGCCTCGAAACCGAGATCGCACGCCACGACGATGCGCCGGCTCCCGGGCCAACGCCCGCTTCGTCGTCCGGCTAGCCGGCGACAGCCGTTAACCGGAGATACTGGAGTCATGACTTCACCAGCCAGTGTTTCCGCCATGCCTGCCCCCGATGACCGCTGTCCCTGCCTGAGCGGTGAGACCTACGCCGGTTGCTGCGGCAAGTATCACTCCGGAGCCGGCACCGCGCCGACGGCCGAAGCACTGATGCGTTCCCGGTATTCGGCCTTTGCCATCGGCGACCGGCAGTACCTGCTGGATACCTGGCACCCCTCGACCCGTCCGGCAGATCTGGAGCTGGACGCAGAACTGCAGTGGCGGCGCCTGGACATTGTGGAAACCTCCGCCGGCGGGCCGCTGGATGACCGCGGCGTCGTGCACTTCCGTGCCCACTACCGCTCCGGAGCCGCCCGCGGCGTGCAGGAGGAAACCAGCCGCTTTGTCCGGATCAGCGGAGACTGGCTGTACCTGGACGGGGAATAGCCCGCTGCACTTCCGCTGCCTGCCGCACGCTCCTAGCCTTAACGCACCGAACAAGCGAACAGGCGAGGACATCATGAAAGCACTTGTGTATGAAGGGCCGGGCCAAAAGTCCTGGAAGGACGTTCCGGATCCGAAAATCCAGGAACCCCGCGACGTCATCGTAAAAATCGACACCACTACCATCTGCGGCACCGACCTCCACATCCTGAAGGGTGATGTACCGGCGGTCACACCGGGCAGGATCCTCGGACACGAGGGCGTCGGCACCGTGACCGAAGCCGGGTCGGGCGTGACGTCCTTCAAAGTCGGGGACAAGGTGATTCTCTCCTGTGTCTCGGCGGACGGCTCCTGCAGCTTCTGCAAGGACGGGCTCTACTCGCACTGCACCGGAGATGAAGGACAGTCCGGCATCGGCTGGATCTTCGGCCACCTGATCGACGGCACCCAGGCCGAATACGTGCGCGTTCCCTACGCTGATACGTCCCTGTACCTGCTGCCCGAAAACGTCTCCCAGGAGCACGGCGTCCTGCTCAGCGATATTTTCCCCACCGGCTTCGAGATGGGTGTGCAGTACGGCCAGGTCCAGCCGGGCGATGTCGTCGCAGTGATCGGTGCTGGCCCCGTGGGGCTGGCTGTGATCGCGACCGCGGGACTGTACGGTGCGGCGAAGATCATCGCCGTGGACCTGGACGCCAACCGGGTGGAGCAGGCCCAAAGGTTCGGTGCCACCCACGGCGTGAACTCCGGGGACGGAAATTGGCGCGAACAGATCATGGAGCTGACCGACGGCTGGGGTGTGGACGTCGCGGTGGAAGCCGTGGGCATCCCGAAGACGTTCGAGATGTGCACCCAGATTGTCCGGCCCGGCGGCAACGTGGCCAACGTGGGGGTACACGGGACGCCCGTGAGCCTGGAGCTGGACCGGCTGTGGATCGAGAACATCAACATCAGCATGGGCCTGGTCAACACCAACACCCTCGCGATGCTGCTGAAGCTGATCGCCGAGGGCAAACTGCCGGCCGATGAATTTATCAGCCACCGGTATGCGCTGGACGACATCCTCCAGGCCTACGACACGTTCTCCAAGGCCGCTGAGACCAACGCACTGAAGGTGATCCTCAACGCCTGACCCGCCGTCGAGCGATAATGGTGGGGGCGGCGTGAACACCAGCCGCCCCCATTTTCAGTGAAAGAGGTTCCCATGTCGGCCGGCACCATGCTTGCAGCACGCCTTAATGTCCAGACGAAAGAGTTTGCGCTCCGGGAGGTTCCCATTCCGGATCCGGGTCCCGGCTTCGTCCGGGTCAAGGTGGGCGCCGCCGGAGTGTGCCTCTCCGACGTCCACCTGATCCAGGGCCTGCTGCACCCCCAGTTCCTCGAGGGCAACGAGGTGACGCTCGGCCATGAGGTTGCGGGCACCGTGGACCTGCCGGGTTCCGGCGTCACGTCGGTCGCGGCGGGGGATCGCGTCGTCATTCAGGCGGGCTATGAATACAACGGCGTCACCCTGACCATGGGAGTGGATTACGACGGCGGCTGGGCCGAGTACGTCGTCGTCCCGGCCGGTGTCCTGGTGCCGCTGGGCGACGACATCCCGTTTGACCAGGCCGCGGTCATTCCGGACGCTGTCTCCACCCCCTGGGGAGCCATCACCTCCACCGCCGACGTGCGCGCCGGTGAAGCGGTTGGCGTCTGGGGCATCGGCGGACTGGGCGCCCACGGTGTGCAGCTGCTGCGCCTGATCGGCGCCGCGCCCATCATCGCCGTCGACGTCCTTCCCGAGGCCCGGGCGCGTGCCCTCGAATTCGGCGCAGACTATGCCCTGGATCCGCTGGCCGCAGACTTTTCCGACGCCATGAAGGCAGCCACCGCCGGCAACGGGCTGGACGTCGCCCTGGACTTCGCCGGTGTCGACGCCGTGCGGGCCCAGGCGGTTAAATCCCTGGGACGGCGCGGCCGGCTGGTGCTGGTGGGGCTCAGCGGAACTCCGATCACCATCAGTGACAGCACCGGGTTCTCCTATGCCCGCAAGCAAATCCTGGGCCACTACGGTTCCGAGGCGCACCACGTGCCGCAGCTGGTGCACCTGACCCGGCTGGGCCGGCTGGACTTCACCAAATCGGTCAGCGGACGCCTCCCGCTGAGCGAGGCTGTCCAAGCGGTCAAGCAGCTCGACGCCAAGGAAGGCAACCCGGTCCGCCTGGTGCTCATTCCCTAGCCGTCCCCTGCCCATGTGCGCCGGGCCGGTCTACGCTGGAAAGACCGCAGCTCCCCACCCGACAGATGGGTTTGGCGTGAATGAATTTGTGGCCCAGCGCTTCAACGACATCCTCTTTTCCAGTTGGCAGCACTTCAGCCTGGTGGCCCAGTGCCTGGTGGTGGCCGCCGTCCTCGCAGTGCTCGCGGCGGCCCTGACCTACCGCAGCCCGGTCCTGCGCTCAGCGGCGGACAGCATCAGCGCCGTAGGCCTGACCATTCCGTCCTTCGCCCTCATCGGGCTGCTGATCACGCCCCTGGGCTTCGGGGTGCTGCCCGCCGTCGTCGTCGTCGGGTTCTTTGCCCTGCTGCCGATCCTCCGCAACGCCATCGTGGGGCTGTCGGGGGTGCCGGCCAGCACCGTCGAGGCGGCGCGGGGTCTGGGAATGGGACGGCTGCGCATCTTTTCCCGGATCGAGCTTCCGCTGGCGTGGCCGGTGATCCTGGCCGGCATCCGCGTTTCCGGGCAGATGGTGATGGGGATCGCCGCCGTGGCCGCGTACGCGCTGGGTCCCGGGCTGGGCGGCTTTATCTTCTCCGGGCTGTCCCGGCTGGGCGGCGCCAACTCCCTGGAATCAGTGGTGACCGGAGTGGTTGGCGTGGTGCTGCTGGCCCTCATCCTGGATCTCCTGCTGGTGGGTCTGGGCAGGCTTACAATCCCGCGAGGTATCCGTGTCTGAAACCACCCTTCCTGCGCCTCAGCCCGCCGGCTCGGCCGGCATCGTGCTCCAGGACGTGACCAAGCGCTTTCCCGGACAGGACCGCTCGGCGGTCAACGACCTCTCCATGGAGATAGCGGCCGGCGACATGGTCATGCTGGTGGGCCCGTCAGGCTGCGGCAAAACGACCACCCTGAAAATGATCAACCGGCTCATCGAACCGACCTCCGGGCGGATCCTGCTCGGCGGGAACGACGTCGAAGCGGTCAATGCCGACGAACTGCGCCGCGGCATCGGCTACGTGATCCAGGCGGGGGGCCTCTTTCCGCACCTGACCGTGGCAGCCAACATCGCCGTCGTGCCCTCCATGCTCGGCTGGGACAAAGCCCGGACCGGGCGGCGGGTTGATGAGCTGCTGGAGCTGGTCTCCCTGGACCCGGAGCAGTACCGGGACCGGTATCCGAAGGAACTCTCCGGCGGCCAGCAGCAGCGCGTGGGCGTGGCGCGGGCCCTCGCGGCGGACCCGCCGGTGCTGCTCATGGATGAACCGTTCGGCGCCGTGGACCCGATCACCCGGGAGCGGCTCCAGGACGAAATGCTCAGCCTGCACGCAAACCTGCGGAAGACCATTGTCTTCGTCACCCACGACTTCGATGAAGCCATCAAGCTCGGTGACAAGATCGCCGTGTTCGCCGAAGGCGGGCACCTGGTCCAGTACGATTCACCGGCCCAAATCCTCGCTGCCCCGGCCAACGACTTTGTCCGGCAGTTCATCGGTTCCGACGCCGGGCTCAAACAGCTGGGCCTGGCCCGGGTCAGGGACGTGCCGGCGCTGCCGGTAGTTACCGGAACGCCGCAGGAGGGACCGCGGGAGCTGCTTGCCCGCGCGCTGGCGGCCGGCCAGGACTACGCGGCTGTCGTCGACGGCGACGGCCGGCCCGTTTCCTGGCTTTCGGTCGCCGAACTGGAACAGCTTCCGTCACTGCCGGTCCAGCCGGCGCCGGACCTGCCGCTGGTGGGCCCGGACGACAGCCTTGCCGACGCGCTGGATGCCATCCTGGTTTCCGTTCCGGGACTCGCCCTGGTGACCGATGCGCAGGGAAGGCTCGACGGCGTGATCGATGCCCCGCTGACCCTGCAGACCGTGCGTGCCCGGCGGCCCGCAGCGGCAGCGGGGGAGCCCGGCCGATCGCCGGGACAGCCCCCGGGAGCCCCGGCAGGTTCCACGGAAGCGGGGCGGCAATGAGCAGCAGCCAGATGGCCGGGCGGGTCGCAGCCCCGGCTCCGAGCTCGGCGGCTTCGAAGGAGCGGCGGTACACCAACACCGAAGCCGGTTCCCCGGTGCGGGACGATTCCCGGCGGGGCCTGGTCTGGCAGCTGGCCGGGATCGCCGCTGCGGTGGCAGTGCTGTTGTTCTGGCTCTCGGCAACCGACCTGACGCAGACGGAACTGGCCACTCTGGCCCCGGCCACGCTCTGGGTGTACATCGCGGAGCATCTGCGGCTGACCCTGATCTCGGCCGTGATAGTCCTTGTTGTGGCTCTTCCGCTCGGCGTCCTGCTGACCCGCAAACCGCTGCGCTTCCTGACCGGGCCGGTGCTCGCCGTGGTGAACGTCGGCCAGGCTGCACCGGCGATCGGTCTCGTGGTGTTGCTGGCCTTCTGGCTGGGCTTCGGTTTTTGGACGGCGGTGGTGGCGCTGGTCCTCTATGCGCTCCTGCCGGTGCTGCGCAACACCATGGTGGGGTTGGACAGTGTGGATCCCCGGCTGGTCGAGGCCGGACGAGGCATGGGCATGAGCGCCTCGCGGGTGCTGTTCCGAGTGGAGCTTCCCCTCGCCGTTCCCCTGATGCTGGCAGGAATCCGCACCGCCCTGGTGCTGCTTGTTGGAACGGCGGCCCTGGCCACCTTCATCAACGGCGGCGGGCTCGGGATCCTGATCACCACCGGTGTGAACCTGAACCTTCCCCGGGTGCTGATCAGCGGCGCGGTCATGGTGGCGCTGCTGGCCCTGCTGGTGGATTGGGTCGGCCGGCTGGTGGAGCATCTGGCCCGCCCGAAGGGACTCTGATGCTGACATCGCTGCGCACCAGGGCGGCAGCCGCGCTGGCTGCCGCGCTCACCTTCGTCGTCCTGGTCCTGGCCGGCTGCGGACTGCAGCCGGCCGGTTCCTACGTTCCGCCGGTCGCGGCAGGAAGCATTCGTCCGATTGAGGGGCTGCCCGAGGGGGCGTCAGTGACGGTGACGTCCAAGAATTTCACCGAACAGCTGATCCTGGGCAAGATGTCGGTCCTCGCGGCCAAAGCGGCTGGGTTTGAGGTCACCGACCTGAGCAATGCTCCCGGCAGCCTGCCGGCCCGTGAACTGCTGCGCAGCGGGCAGGCGGACATTATGTGGGAGTACACCGGCACCGCCTGGCTGACCTATTTGGGCAACGAGCAGGGAATTCCGGACCAGCAGGAGCAGTGGCAGGCGGTGTATGACGCCGACGCCGCAAACGGGCTGACGTGGGGAGCGCCGGCGGAGCTGAACAACACTTATGCGCTGGCCATGAGCCGGGAGCGGGCCGAGGAACTGGGGGTGAGCAGCATTTCGGACCTGGCCAGCCTGCCGGTGAATGAGCTGACGTTCTGCGTGGATGCTGAATTCAATTCCCGGCAGGACGGGTTCACCCCGATGCTGCAGCTTTACGACCTGCAGCGCGGCAGCGTCGTGCCGGAGCAGAACATCGGGATCTATGACACCGGCGCGATCTACGGGGCTGTGGACCAGGGTGAATGCACGGTGGGGGAGGTCTTCGCCACTGACGGCCGGATCGATGCCCTGGACCTGGTGGTGCTCGACGATGACCGCAACTTCTTTCCCGCCTACAACGCGGCTCCGGTGATCTACACCAAAACCCTGCAGGACTATCCGGCGCTGGAAGGTGTCCTGGAGCAGGTCGCGGCGAAACTCAACGATGAAACCATGCGCTCGCTGAACCTCAAGGTGGATGTGCAGGGGGAGGAACCGGAGCAGGTCGCCTATGACTGGATGGTCGCGGAGGGCCTGGTCAGTCCGGCGGATTAGGGGCTGCTACGCAAAGAAGGTCTGGATCTCGGCGAGGATTTCCTCCGGCGCTTCTTCAGGGAGGTAGTGCCCGGCGTCCACGGCGCGGCCGGTGACCCCGGGAACCGCTTTTTCCCAGAGCGCCAGGGGATCGAACTGAGTTTCGACGACGCCGTGCCGTCCCCAGAGCACGCGCAGCGGAACGTCGGGCGTGGTGCCGGCGTCGCGGTCTGCCTGGTCGTGTTCCAAATCGATGGTGGCTGCGGCCCGGTAGTCCTCGCACATGGCGTGGGCGGCCCCGGGGGAGGAAAGCGCCGCGGCGTAGGCATCCAGCACGGGCGCGGGAAACGGCGCCAGGCCGGCATGGCGGGTGCCCATGATGTTCTCCACATAGGCCCGCGGGTTGGCCTCAATCAGGGCCTCGGGCAGCGGTTCCGGCTGGATCAGGAAAAACCAGTGGAAGTAGGACTCGGCGAAGGCCCGGTCCGTTGCCGCGTACATGTCCAGGGTGGGCGCAATGTCCAGGAACATCGCCCGGGACACCAGCCCGGGATAGTCCGCCAGCAGCCGGTGCCCCACCCGTGCTCCGCGGTCATGGGCGCACAACGCGAAGCTGCCGAACCCCCGTTCGGCACCGAAATGCTCCATCAACAGGGCGGCATCCTTCGCCATTTCCCGCTTGCTGTAGGTGGAATGGTCCGGTTCACCAACCGGTTTGGAGGAGCCGCCGTAGCCGCGCAGGTCCGGAGCCACCACCGTAAAGTCCCTTGCCAGAGCGTCGGCGATCCGGTGCCACATCAGGTGGGTTTCCGGATGCCCGTGCAGCAGCAACAGGGCGGGTTTGGGTGCTCCGCCTGCCGCGCTGCCGGTGTCGTCGGCCACCGAGATGCGGCCGGTTACGGTAATGCCGTTCACGTCCACCGTGAACGGCTGGTAGCGGGCAAAGCCGGTCAGGCCATCGGTCATTGTCTTTTTCCTTTTCAGCGCCGTCGTGTGTGGGCCCCACCTAACCACCTCGACTCCTCCTCCGCCAAGGGCGGGGCTAGGCTTCCAGCATGGAATCCAACCTGCCCCGGGCCGAGTTCGCCTTCCCCGGCCCGCTCCGCGATGCCCTGGTCGCTGCCATCCTGGACGGGACGAAGACCAGCACCACCAGTCTGGCCTGCCAGTACGACGGCGACGGCGAACCGCTGCCACGCCCCGGCGACCGCTCCGTCCTGATCGACAGCAACGAAGACCCGCTGGTGATCCTGGAAGCGACGGAGGTCCGGCTGGTTCCGCTGGGTTCGGTGGATGTGCCGCATGCGCGGGACGAGGGCGAAGGCCATGACACCATCGCGGAGTGGAGAGCCGCGCACGAGGAGTTCTGGCACGGCGAGGAGTTCCGCGGCGCCCTGGGAGACCCTGGTTTCACCGTTGACGACGGCACGGTGGCCGTGCTGGAGCGCTTCCGCGTTGTCAGTACCTAGAAGTGGCGCAGGAAACGCTCGGGCCCGCTGAGGAAATTCCGCCAGTTGGCCACCAGCTCGAGCTCCTCCCACGCTGCCGGCCGCAGCCCCCATGGACCAACTTCCAGCAGCGTGGCACCGGGCAGCGCGGCGAGAATCGGCGAGTGGGTGGAGAGCAGCACCTGGGATTCGGGGTCGTCCAGGATTTCCTTCAGCGTGGCCAGCAGCGAGAGGCTGCCCGCAAAGGACAGCGCCGACTCCGGTTCGTCCAGGACCCACAACCCGGATCCCCGGAACCGGTCGCCTACCAGCTCCAGGAAGGACTCCCCGTGGGAGAGCGAGTGGAAATCGATGTCGGGGGAGCCGGTACTCGGGTTTTTTTCCAGATAGGTATAAAACCCGTGCATGGTCTCGGCCCGCAGGAAAAACCCCCGGCGGGAGCCGCCCGGGGTGCGGATCAGGTGCAGATGCTCAGCAAGTTCGGATTCCGTGGCCCTGGTGCTGTGCTGGGCACCCGTCGATCCGCCTTCGGGAGAGAGCCCGAAGGCCAGTGCCACTGATTCCACCAGAGTGGACTTGCCGGATCCGTTTTCGCCGACCAGGACCGTGGCGCGGCCCAGATCCAGTCCCTGGTCCAGCAGTTGCGCCACTGCGGGCACAGTGGCCGGCCAGCGGGTTCGCGCCAGCGGCAGGTGCCGGCTCTCCTGCACGCGCCGGATTGGATACGTGTGGGGAAGTGGAGTTTGGCTGCGGCCCATGGCGTTGATCATGCCACGACCGTCCGGTGGTCAGAAACCGATCAGAAACCGGTCAGTTCATCCCGCCACGCTGAGAATACGGCGCCCGCTTCGCCGTCGGCGGTGTGTGCCTGGTCGCTCAGGCTGCGGGCGACGGCGCCGGGCGCCGCCAGCTCGAACCGGCGCGCCCGGTGTGGTTCGGTCCCGGAGTCCGGCGGCAGCACCGCAGGGCGCCACCCCACCGCCGTCGTACTGGCCACGATCTTGGAGCCGCCCAGGATTCCGACGGCGCGGTCCCGCGGCCCGGTCAGGTCCAGATCCTCGTACAGGCAGTCGCCGTCCGGTCCGGTGGCACGCGTGATGCTGCGCAGCCGGCCGCCGGGCTCGCCGCTGCGGCCCAGCACCAGCGTCTCCCGAAGAAGCGCGCGGGCACCGGAAGCCAGCCGAAGCCGGGTCTCCCGGTGGACATTGGATCCGCCGGCGGCGACAAAGGATGCACCGTCCCAGATCAGTGCTGCGTTCTTACCCACCTCCGCATGCAGCGACCAGCGGGAGGGCACCAGATCGGCGTCGTAGGCCACCAGGCCTGCCGGTTCCACCACTTCCAGCGTGACGCCCGAGCCCACCGAAACCTCGATCCGCACGTCGTCGCCGCCCAGCAGCATCATGTGGATGCCGATCAGGGCCACGCGCAGGTGCAGCGGATTCCCGGTGCCGTGAACCGGACGCGGGGCCAGATAAAGCCCCTGGTCCAGCACCGAAAACCGCGCCCTGCCGCCGGACAGCTCAGTGCTTATGCGGGTGGCCCTGGGCGCCGTCGGACGGGCTGCCTCCACGCGGAGCTCAGTGGCGGTGCTGGACAGCGTCCGGCTCCTCATCATGCGTGTGGATGTAGCCGCCGTCATCGTCGGCATGGAAATGCGGCGCCATCGGCCCGGGATCCTGCGGAGTATGGGTGCCGGCGCGGTGCAGGGCCACCATGGAACGCACCCAGGCGCTGAGCTCGTCGATCGTGTCCTGCTGCTTCCGGGAGAGGGCCAGCACCGGCCCGCCCTCGCGTGCCTCGGTGGCATCGGCCACCATCAGCTCCACATCGACGTCCACATACGGGGCCAGGTCGATCTTGTTGATCACCAGCAGATCGGCGCGGGCGATGCCGGGGCCGCCCTTGCGGGCAACGTCGCCGCCGCCGGCCACGTCCAGCACAAAGATCTGGGCGTCCACCAGGGCGGGGGAGAAGGTGGCGGTGAGGTTGTCGCCGCCGCTTTCCACCAGCACCAGATCCAGCGGAGCAAAGTCTGCTTCCAGATCTTCCACGGCGAGCAGATTGGTGGTGACGTCGTCGCGGATGGCCGTGTGCGGGCAGGCTCCGGTTTCCACCGCGCGGATGCGTTCGGCGGGCAGGACGCCGGCCGAGCGGAGGAACTTCGCGTCCTCGTCGGTGTAGATGTCATTGGTGATCACGCCGATGGACAGCTCCTCGGACATGGCGCGGCAGATGGTGGCGATCAGCGAGCTCTTGCCGGTGCCCACCGGCCCGGCGACGCCCAGCCGCAGCGAACGGGTCGGATCGTCGGCGGACATGGCGCTTTCACTCTTCGGTGCAGTGTTCTCAGGCAACGAACAGCCTCCTTGTTCTTTCGGTGTGGTCTTCGGCCCAGTGCTCCATCCAGGGAGCGCTGAGGGCGGGGATGTCGTCAACGGTCTGCGTCTGCAGGGCTTCGGCGACGACGGCGTTGATCTGCGGTTCGGCCTTCAGGATCCACGCGGTGGCGGACATCGGGTCGATGGGCAGCAGCTTCAGGGCGGCGGCAACCACTGACTGCGCATCGTCATAGCAGCAAAGCCGGGCCAGCTGCCGTTCGCCCACTCCCAGCGCCTGGGCCGCCACGCCCAGCGCCACCGGTCGGGTGGGACGCGGAGCTTCCCGTTTCAGGACGACGACGGCGGGGTCCCCGGGTTTGAGCGTCGCCGCCAGCCGCAGCATTCCCCGGCCGAGACGGCGGGAAGATTCCCGCTGCGCGGCGGAGGGAGTCCGGGCGTCGAGCGCCGACTCCAGGGCGGCGAAACCGGGGCCCTGGGCACTGAGCTCCCGGGCATGCCGGTGCGCCAGCACGGCCGCCGAGGTCTCCATCCGGACCACGGTCTGCAGCCGGGACACCAGATAGGGATAAACGCCGTCCACCTGCAGCCCGGCCATTACCGCCGGTTCCAATCCGGCCGAATGCGAATAGGCGCCCGAAGGCAACCGTGAATCGGCAAGGAGGAAGGCGGCGATTGCTGATTCCCCGGCACCGCCCTCGGCACCGCCGTCGCCGTCGTCCGCGTTCGTCATGTCGGCGGCCTAGAACAGCGTGTAGCGCTGGGTCAGAGGCAGCTCGGCGGCGGGAGCGGGTTCGATGACCTGCCCGTCGACGCTGACCAGGAACGTCTCCGGATTCACCTGGATGTCCGGCAGCGCGGTGTTGTTCGGCAGGGATGCCTTGGTCACGTCGCGGGTGGAACGGATGGCGGTCAGTGTCCGGACCAGCCCGAGCTTGTCTGCCAGCCCGTCATCCAGTGCGGCTTGGGCGACGAAGGAGGTGGACAGATGCGGCGCCGAGGACGCCCGTCCGGCCAGGGCCTCGCGCATCCAGACCGGCTGCGGGGTCGGCAGCGACGCGTTGGGATCGCCCATCTGCCCCGCGACAATCGCGCCGCCCTTGATCACCAGGGACGGCCGGATGCCGAAGAACGCAGGATTCCACAGGACCAGGTCCGCCATCTTGCCGGCCTCGATCGATCCGACCTCGGAATCGATGCCGTGGGCAACGGCCGGGCAGATGGTGTATTTGGCAATGTAGCGGCGAACCCGTTCGTTGTCCGCGGGCAGCGCCGATTCCGAGGCGCCCATGTAATTCTTCATCACGTGTGCCACCTGCCAGGTGCGCGTGATGGTTTCGCCGATCCTGCCCATCGCCTGGGCATCGGAGGAGGTGATGGACATGGCGCCCAGGTCCTGCAGCACGTCTTCGGCCATCATGGTGTTGGCCCGGATCCGTGACTCGGCGAACGCCAGGTCCTCGGGGATGCGCGGGTTCAAGTGATGGCAGACCATCAGCATGTCCAGGTGTTCGGCGACGGTATTGACGGTGAACGGAAGGGTGGGATTGGTCGATGCCGGCAGCACGTTGGCGGCCGAGGCCACGGTGATGATGTCCGGGGCGTGTCCGCCGCCGGCGCCTTCGGCGTGGAAGACGTGGATGCCGCGGCCCCTGATCGCCTCCAGGGTGTGCTGCACGTAGCCGGCTTCGTTGAGGGAATCGGCATGCAGCGCCACCTGGACGCCCCACCGGTCCGCGGCGGTCAGCGCCGCGTCGATTGCCGCCGGGGTGGAGCCCCAGTCCTCGTGCACCTTGTACCCGGCGGCTCCGGCGAGGGCCTGTTCCTCCAGGGCAGCCTGGCTGACCGTGTTGCCCTTGCCATAGAGCAGGAAGTTCATTGGCAGCGTGTCCAGGGCGCGGTGCATCACCTGCAGGTTCCAGGCGCCCGGAGTGACCGTGGTGGCCTTGGACCCTTCGGCGGGTCCGGTGCCGCCGCCGCCCACCGTGGTGATGCCGGAGGCCAGGGCCTCACGCAGTGCATCGGTGCCCAGCAGATGGACGTGGGTATCAATTCCGCCGGCGGTGAGGATCCGTCCTTCACCGGCAATGACTTCGGTTCCAGGGCCGATCACCAGCTCCGGAGAAATGTTGTCCATGATGTCCGGATTGCCGGACTTGCCGATTCCGGCGATGCGCCCGTTCTTCACGCCGACGTCGGCGCGGACGATGCCCCAGTGGTCCACGATCAGCACGTTGGTGATGATCAGGTCAGGAGCACCTTCAGCGGAAGTCCGTGTGGACTGGGCCATCGATTCGCGAATGTTTTTACCGCCGCCGAAAACCGATTCGTCGCCGCCGAAGGTGTAGTCCTTTTCCGGGCTGATCCACAGGTCAGCGTCGCCGAGCCGGACGGAGTCTCCGACGGTGGGGCCGTACAGGTGCGCGTAGTCGCGTCGGTTGATCTGCATGTCAGCGGACCGTTCCGGACTCGGAGCCGGGGCCGGGCGCAGCGCCGGAGCCACGGGTGCCGCCGCCGTCGTCGTCGTGCCGGATCTGCAGGCCAGGCACGACGCCCGCACCCGCCAGCCGGACCAGCGACACTTCCCGGGACGCCCCGGGTTCGAACCGCACAGCCGTGCCGGCCGGCACATTCAGCCGGAACCCGCGGGCAGCCGGCCGGTCGAAGGCCAGGGCGGTGTTCACATCGGCGAAGTGGAAGTGTGAGCCGATCTGGACCGGCCGGTCGCCGGTGTTCGTGACGACCAGCGCTCGGGATTCCCGGCCCGCATTCAGCTCGAGGCTGCCGGCGGCGGTGCGGACCTCACCGGGGATCAGGGGGGCGCTCATGAGATGGGCTCCGTGATCGTTACCAGCTTGCGGCCGTCGGGAAACGTCGCTTCGATCTGGAGGTCCGGGATCATCTCCGGGACGCCTTCCATGACGTCATCCCGGGTGAGGACCCGGCGGCCCTCACTCATCAGGTCGGCGACTCCGCCGCCCTCGCGCGCCCGTTCCATGACCCAGCAGGAAATCAGGGCCACGGCTTCCGGATAATTGAGCTTGAGTCCGCGCGAACGCCGGTCGCGCGCGACCATGCCGGCCACGCTGAGCAGCAGCTTTTCCGTATCCGATGGCGTGAGAAACATGGGGAAATTGTGGCACTGCTATGTTTCCGGTGTGTTGCGTGTTACCTGCGGGCAGCAGCTCCGCTAGTTTCTGGGCGGGGTCGCCAGGCCATCCCGCCGGAATCTATCGCGCAGATAACGGGCTCAAAAGGGCTGTTTTCGTCGATTTGAGGCCCTGATCTGCACTATAGATTCGGTGATGCCCCATGATCTGCACTATGGATCCTCAGACACCGCATCATGGCGGTCGGCATTTCCCCGGCCTGCCGGGTGTCGGGATATGCCGGCCTGCCACTTCAACCAAGCCCGGCAGCTCACTGAGAGTGCAGCTATGGTGGGTTTGAGCGCGACCCGGCAGCTCACTGAGAGAGCAGCTATGGCGGGTTTGAGCGCGGCCCGGGCGCCGAGTGTGCAGCTATGGCGGTTATTCGCCCGGCCCCGGCACCGAGTGTGCAGCTGTGGCGGGTTCCGTCCGATTCAAGTCGTCAGACGTGGACTCTCGCCGGCAGGTGCTGCCCGTATCCCACCAGACGTGTACTCTCGGCGCGGCCCGGGCGCCCAGAGTGCAGATACGTTGGGTTGGAGCGCGGCCAAGGCCCTTCGGCGGTTGCCGTACGTGGACTACTTGGACTTCCGGCCGGCTCTGCGGTCCTTGGACTTCCGGGATTCCTTGGCCTTCTTCGCTGCCTTCACAGTGACGGCGGCGGCACCGGCCTTGACCGGAGCGGGCAACGTGGCCTTTTTCGCTGCCTTCACGGCCGCGGCAGCGGCACCGGCCTTGACCGGAGCAGGCACCTTGACCTCTTTGATCTTGGTGACTTCCTTGATCTTGGTCCTGTTTTTGCGGTCCAGGATCAGGGACGCAGCAATGCCGGCCATCCAGACGTCCTTGGCCAGCGGCGTGCCCTGGGCGGTGGGCCGGACACCGTCAGCTTCGGTCAGGCCCGGAGTCTTTGCATACATGGTGAGCATTCCGCCGGAGAACGCGCCAAGCACCAGTCCGGCGAGGCGGCTCGGAATGAACGGCATCAGCAGGGTCAGTCCCACCGTGATCTCGGCGGCGCTCAGCAACTTGCCGAAGCGGGCGGAATCAAGGTCCAGGACCTGGGGAAAGGCGTTGGAAGCCATCTGCTGCAGGCCGGCGGCGCTTTCCTCGTCCAGATTGCGCTTGCCCAAGCCGGAATTCAGGATGTAGGCGCCGGAGGCCAGGCGCAGCGGAATGTGGCTGATTCTCATGGGGGATCCTTCCGGTGAAGTCGCTGACAACCATGAGCCTACGGCCGGGACGGGCAGTGCGCCAGAGCAAGTAATCCAACCGGAGGCCGGGTGCGGCGGGGCGTTCGGCGGCTCCCGGATCGGGGGATACCTGAACTACGTGAGCGGACAACACGCCGCCGGTGGTTAACCCTCGACTCGAAACTCTGCTTTTATGGAGGAGAACGAAAGCAGTAGCAGCTGTCGTCGACACTGGAAGGTCCTCATGGATTCCCTCCCGGCCGAACATCCCCGGCCGCGTCACTTTATTCTTCATCTCAGCGACACACACCTGGTCGGCGGCACGAACCCGCTCTACGGCGCAGTTGACAGCCAGGCCAAGCTGGCCGAGCTGTTCGCCAGACTGGAAGTTTCAGGACAAAAGCCCGAAGCCATCGTCTTCACCGGCGACCTGGCGGACAAGGGCGAACCGCAGGCATACAGCAAACTCCGCGACATCGTGGCCCCGGTTGCCGCACGGATGGGCGCCCGGCTGATCTGGGCCATGGGCAACCACGACAACCGCGAAAACCTCAAGAGCGCGCTGCTGGGCGAAGCCCCGGACATGGCACCGGTGGACCGCGTTTATCTGGTCAACGGACTCCGGATTATCACGCTGGACACCACGGTGCCCGGGTACCATCACGGCGAGCTCAGCGGAGCCCAGCTGAACTGGCTCCGGAACGTTTTAAAGACGCCGGCACCCGAGGGCACCATCCTGGCCATGCACCACCCGCCGGTCCCCAGTGTTCAGGACCTGACCGTCCTGGTGGAGCTGCGCCATCAGCGGGATCTCGCCGCCGTCCTGGAAGGAACGGATGTCCGGTCCATCATCGCGGGCCACCTGCACTACTCGACGTTTGCCACATTTGCCGGCATCCCCGTGTCCGTGGCGTCAGCGACCTGTTACACCCAGGATCTGACCACCCCGGGAACCCGCGGCCAGGACGCCGGGCAGGCGTACAACATGGTGCACGTCTATGAGGACTCAGTGGTGCATTCGGTCGTGCCGTTGGAGGAGAACAAAACGGTCGGCGAGCGGGTGGACGAGGTGGAAACCCGCCGCCGCCTGGATGCGGCCGGCGTCCGCATCCTCGACGCGCAGCAGCTGGCCTCCGCCTGAGGCGTTACCTCCGCCTGAGGAGTTAACCCTTAGCCTGGGGCGTCAGCCCTCCTCTGCATGGCGCTCAGGCTCCGGGCCCAGATTGAAGAAGCGCCCGGTGACGCTTTCCGGGCGAATCTCCACGTAGCGGTACTTCAGCGTCCGCACCCACGGCTGCAGCGGCAGTGCATCGGCTGCGTCGATCTCGCTTTGATTCTCAAGCTGGCGCGTAGTGCCCTTGACGACAACTGACCAGGCCTGGTCACTGTGAATCCCGTCGGCCTCGAAGGCCACGTGGTCGTTCACGGTCAACTCTGCCAGCTTGGTGCCCGGGCTGGTACGGAAGAGGAGAACGCCGTCGTGCGCGTAATAGTTGAGCGGATAAATGCTCGGCCGGTTGTTTACGCTGACCGCCAAACGGCCATGGAAGGTCTTCTCCAGGTATTTCCAGCTCTGCTCGGGGGTTAAATCCACAACGGGCGGGAGATCTTCAGTAGTCATGGCCCCAGTGTGCCAAGCGGCGGCGGTTGCCGCCACTGCGGGCGGCGGCGAGGCGCAGTTGACGTGTGAAGCAGACCGCACTAAGAGTTGAAGTGGAACACCTCACCCTGATCAGTTCGAACACCGACACGGAGAGAACGTAATGACTGACGCAGAAAACCCGATCCCCGCCGACGGCGAGCAGCAGAAGCCCGTCCGACAGCACCTGACCACCCGTCAGGGCCACCCGGTTTACGACAACCAGAACAGCCGCACCGTTGGCCCTCGCGGCCCGGCCACGCTGGAGAATTATCCCTTCCTCGAGAAAATCAGCCACTTCGACCGCGAACGCATCCCCGAGCGCGTGGTGCACGCCCGCGGTTTCGTGGCCTACGGCGAGTTCGAAGCGTCAGGGAAATGGGGAGATGAGCCGATCTCCCGCTACACCCGGGCCCGGCTGCTCTCCGAACCGGGCAAGAAGACCGATGTCGCCATCCGGTTCTCGACGGTCATTGGCGGCCGCGATTCCTCCGAGACCTCCCGCGACCCCCGCGGTTTCGCGGTGAAGTTCTACACCGAGGATGGGAACTGGGACCTGGTCGGCAATAACCTCGGCGTCTTCTTCATCCGCGACGCAATCAAGTTCCCGGACGTCATCCATTCCCTGAAGCCGGACCCCATCACCTTCCGGCAGGAACCGGCACGGATCTTCGACTTCATGTCCCAGACCCCCGAATCCATGCACATGCTGGTGAACCTGTTCAGCCCGCGCGGCATTCCGTCGGACTACCGGCACATGCAGGGTTTTGGCGTGAACACCTACAAATGGGTGAACGAGCAGGGCGACACCAAGCTGGTGAAATACCACTGGCTGCCGCAGCAGGGCGTGAAATCCCTGACCGAGGAGGACGCCGCCAACATCCAGGCCAACGACCTGGGGCATGCTTCCAAGGACCTGTATGAGGCCATCGAAAGCGGCAACTACCCCAAGTGGGACCTCTACGTGCAGATGATGGATGACCACGATCATCCGGAGCTGGACTGGGATCCGCTCGATGACACCAAGACCTGGCCGGAGCAGGACTTCGAGCCCAAGTTCGTGGGCACCATGACGCTGAACCGGAACATCACCGACCATCACAACGAGGCTGAGCAGATTTCCTTCGGCACCGGTGTGCTGGTGGACGGGCTGGACTTCTCCGACGACAAGATGCTGGTGGGGCGCACCTTCAGCTATTCGGATACCCAGCGTTACCGGGTCGGGCCGAACTACCTGCAGCTGCCGGTGAACTCACCCAAGCACGCACCGGCGGCCACCAACCAGCGCGGCGGCCAGATGTCGTACTTCACCGACCTCGCGCCGGGGCAGAATCCGCATGTGAATTACGAACCCTCAATCACCGGCGGCATCCCGGAAGCGCTCAAGCCGGCCCATGAGGAGCAGGGGCCGGACCTTACCGGCAAGCTGACCCGTGCCCGTCTGCCGCGCACCAACGACTACATCCAGGCCGGCCAGCGCTTCCAGCTGATGGAACAGTGGGAGAAGGACGACCTGGTCGCCAACTTCACCGCCAACATCAGCGAGGCGATCCGTCCGGTCCAGGAGCGGATGCTGTGGCACTTCTACATGTGCGACGACGAACTCGGCGCGCGTGTCGGCGACGGCCTGGGCATCGGGTTGGATGAGGTGAAGGACCTGGGGCCGCTGGCCACCCAGACCCTGTCCGAGGCTGAAAAGGCTTGGATGAAGAACCTGGGGCACAACGGGCCGCGCAACGTTGAGGGCCTGACCATGACGCACTGCGTTCCCAACGAGCACGTGGTGGTCAGCCGCTAGCGGCGCCTGCACCAAGAACGCGTCAGACAACGACGACGGCGGGGCCCCGCACGCAAGGGGGCTCCGCCGTCGTCGTGCGTGCGCTAGTTTTCCCAGGGCGCCTTGATCGGGAAGAACTTCTCCAGGAAGTCCGTGACGCGCTCGGCGCGTTCCTGGGCCGGGACTTCCGGGAAGCTGCCGTCGTTGAGGCAGAACAGGTCCATGTTCCGCTTGGCCAGGAGCTTGTCCATCTGCTTCAGGCCGGCATAGGACGTGGTGTCCACGTACTTCACCTTCGCGGTTTCCTGGGTCACCGCACGCCCGGTGAGCAGCGCGTAGTAGTGGTACAGCGAGTTGGTCACCGATATGTTGTCCTTGGCGCGGAATCTGCTCGCCGCCGTGGCGGCGAACTCATCCGGAAACGCGTTTTCCATCTCCAGGAGCACGCTCTTTCGCAGCGGAGCGGCCGTGTGTTCCAGATGCCGGGTGGTGATCCGGCCAAAGCGCTCCCACAGCAGGCGCCGGTTGACGCGCGCTGCGTTTTCGAAGCCGCTGCGCTCGGAATCGTTCGCGCCCAAACCGATCCGGGTGCTGGCTTCGATGAACTTGGTGATCCCGCCGGGGGAGAAGAACAGATCCGGTCCCACCGGCCGGCCGAAGAACATGTCGTCGTTGGAGTACAGGAAATGCTCCGCCAGGCCCGGGATGTGCTGCAGCTGGGCCTCGACCGCCTGCGAGTTGTGCGTGGGCAGCACCGAGGGATCCTTGAAATGTTCCTCCGCGCGCACAAAGGTCACCGACGGATGGTCGGCCAGCCACTCGGGACGGTCCGAGTCCGTGGCGATGAAAATCCGCCGGATCCACGGTGCGAACATGTACACCGAGCGCAGGGCGTACTTGAGCTCGTTGACGTGGCGGAACCGGGCCTCGTGGTCGTCGCCTTCACCAACGACGGCGTCCTTCATCCGGGCCGCGCGCGCAGCCTGGTACTCGGCGGAGCTGCCGTCCACCCAGGAGAAGACGAGATCCACGTCGAAGTCGATGTCGGTGGCATGGTCGGCGAACATGTTCTCGATGGTCGGCCAGGTCAGTCCGTGCTTTTCCACGGTGCCGCGGACCACTTCACTGGCCGGCAGGGTGCGGCGGGTCAGCGAATTCTCCACCGGCAGCGTGATCGCCGGGCCGGTGAGGTCCCACAGCTCCAGCTGCACGCCGGCGGAGGGACCGAAGGTGAGGTTGGTGCCGCTGACGGCGCGGGGGCGGAAGACGCGGATGATCCGGGACTTGTCCGCCGGCCAGAGTTCGCCGTCGGCGATGAGCAGGGTGCGGGTCTTTTTGGTGTCGACGCTGCGCGCGTAGAAAGGTTCCTCGCGGCAGGCCTCCACCAGGGCGCGGCGCAGTTCTTCGCGGTGTGCGAGGTCAATGGCGATGACCGGGCGCTGGTCGTTGCCGCGCACCAGAAGGTAGGTGATGCCGGCGTTGTCCAGGATTTTCCGGACAAACAGCAGGTCTTGGACCATGGCCTGGTGCGGGGTCAGGCCAGTGTCCATCAGCGTCAGGCGGCCCTTGACCTTGACGACGTCGGGCCGGTGCTCCACCCGCTCGATGACTGCCAGGGAGGCGGTCTGGAGATTTTCGCTTTCATGCACGGGCTCGGGGGTACCGAAATACACATCGTGTTCTGCGGCTATATCTGTAATCGGAACCTCCAATAAGTTCGTGTGCGGGCATGGCGGGCCGCGGCTGAAGAGTGCGGCTCGTGCGGCTCTGCACATAGTGTGGTGCTGGTCTCCGGGGTGCGGCCCGGATGTGCCGGGCATTCCCCGGAAAACCCGGATGCTCTGGGCGCGGGTGCCACTGCTGAGTAGCATTGGGTGCTAGCGCGGACATCTCCGGGAGCTGATGTGAGATACCGTAACACCACGCTGGCTGCGGCGACGCTGCTTGTGCTCAGTATGTCATCCTGTGCCGTTCCGTCGGGTACGGGTGAGACCTCCGGCACCCCGGCAGCCTGGGTGTCCTATACGACGCCGGACGGATCCCTGGTCTTTGAGCACCGGGCGGACTGGACGGTGCAGGAGAAGCCGCCGCTGGCGAACGATCCCGCCGGTGGCATCTCGGTCCAGGTGAACGACGCCGAGGGAGACATGGTGGCCCGGCTCGACACCGGGATCATCACCGACCTGGTCTGCGCCGATCCCGATGAGCAGGCGGCTTACGCGGAGTACGACACCGAGCCCATGCCGGAACTGGACTCGGAGCAGGGCACCGAGCAGCGGTTCGTTTACCGTTCCGTGGCGCCGTCCTCTCCGGAACGGGGCGAAGCAGTCGCCACCTATGCGGTGATCAGTGAACTCGGTGACCGCGGCCAGTGCGGTCTGTTTGATTTCTTCACCTTTACGGAGTCCAGCGGCGGGCGCTTCGCCGGTTCTTATCCTTCGGACGCGGTGGGCGCGGGGCAGTCCTATCTCGAGGGTGCTGCCGCGTACGAAACCAGTGACGAGTTCCGGGACGTGAAGCGGATGCTGGTATCACTGCGGGATACGCGCTAGTTCCCTTTAGCGCCGCGGGTTTCCGGGTTTCTCTGGCGTCCTGTGGATAACTCCGTATGCTGTGCCGCAGCCTCGTACTATTGGCGTCACTCACAGTCCCGCACCATTTTGCCCTGGGGGTTCTTGCATGTTCCGCACCGGTTTTCGCTCTGATGACTTTTCTGCTGCCCGGCTAGGCGCCCTTGGTCTTGCTGCGGTGTTGGTGCTGGGCGGGTGTTCCGGTTCTGGCGATGACCCCGGTGCCGAGGCCGCTGAAGGCTCGAATAGTGCGGCGCCGAGTGGGAGCGCGGCTGCTACCGAATCTCCCTCCGCGTCTCCAACCCCGACGCCCACTCCTACTGCAGCTGCCTACAAGCCGGCATCGGCAGAAGGGCCTGCCGAGAATGTGCCGCTGCCGGTGATGCCCGACCTGGCGAAGCAGGAGTCCAAGGAGGGCCTCGAGGCCTTCGCCGAGTACTGGTATGCGCTGGTTAATTATGGGTATGAAACTGGGGATCCCGAGCCGGTCCGGGCTGTTAGTGCTGACACTTGCTTCAACTGTCTGAGTTATTACAGGGTTCTTGATAGCGGGTACGCAGAAAGCGATTGGATGATGGGGGCAAAATTACACCTACAAGACGTCAGCTCTAACTACGTTGAAACTGATGAAGGTGCCTTCCAAGCGACCACACTTATTCTCCAAGACGACCTGCACTACTACGGTCCGGCGGGATACATAGGTACGGATCCAGGGAACAGTACGCCAGCTGTCCAATTGATGGAGGCGGTATTCACCTCCAGCGGGTGGTATGTAGTCACCCTCGAGACTCTAGAGATGTGAGCAGAAAAGTGTCGTGGTCTAAGTGGCAGGGTGGCCTTATGGCTCTCTTGTTGATTGCGATTAATAGCTCTTTGATGGTTCCAGCTAATGCCAAAGACAGTGAAGGCGGTTGGGCGCCGGGTGGGGTTAAGGGAATTGTCCGCCAGAAGGATCCCGAGACAGGAAACATTGTCCCGGTCAACGCGGGGACACCGGAAAGTTTGTTTGGCTTTTACTATCGCCCGGTCTGCTTCGATGATGAAACCGGTGATATTGACTGCTTGGCAGGCCAACCTGTTGAATGTGATGCTGCGCCGGATGGTAAGTATGTGTGGTGGTACAGCGGTTTGAAGGCAACCCCTCGAGAGACCTGGCCCAGGTACGGTGACACCCCCACCTGTATCTACACCTCGGATCCTGACGAAGTTGCCGCTGAGCTGGTCGGATTGGTCCTCACAGAATTCCAGACGGCGCCGATCGATCCCGGTCAGTTCACCCTGCAACCGAGCCCTTTCTCCTTAGTCAACATGCCCACTAACCTGTATGCCGAGGCACGGGAGCAGACATTCGACATGTCGCTGCTGGGGCAGAGCATACGGATCCAAGTCCGCCCCACGGAGTATGAGTGGAATTACGGGGATGGAACCATATATGGGCCGTCGTCCCGGCCAGGAGACCCGCTTCCGGATGACCTTGTCGGGGACGCGACGCAAACAAGCCACACTTATGAGGAACCCGGTGAGTATTTCGTATCCGTCGCAATTTACTTTTCCGGCAGATACTCGATCAACGGCGGTCCGATGATACCCATTGACGGCCGAGCCCTGGCATTCCCGCCGACGCAGACTATTAGCGTCTGGGAATCTGAATCCCGAAGTGTGGCCGACGATTGCCTCGCCAATCCTGCTGGTTTTGGCTGTTAGGTGGGTTGTCCCGGGGATAGGCGTTCCGGGACGTAAGGCGGATGCTGGTGTCGCTGCGGGATATGCGCTACTTCCCTTTAGCGCAGCGGGTTTCCGGGTTTCTCTGGTGTCCTGTGGATAACTCCGTATGCTGTGCCGCAGCCTCGTACTATTGGCGTCACGTCCAGTCCCGCACCATTTTGCCCTGGGGGTTCTTGAATGTTCCGCACCGGTTTTCGCTCTGATGACTTTTCTGCTGCCCGGCTAGGCGCCCTTGGTCTTGCTGCGGTGTTGGTGCTGGGCGGGTGTTCCGGTTCTGGCGATGACCCCGGTGCCGAGGCCGCTGAAGGCTCGAATAGCGCGGCGCCGAGTGGGAGTGCGGTTGCTACCGAATCTGCCTCCGCGTCTCCAACCTCGACGCCCACTCCTACTGCAGCTGCCTACAAGCCGGCATCAGCAGAAGGGCCTGCCGAGAATGTGCCGCTGCCGGTGATGCCGGAGGTAGCGAGAGAGAAGTCGAAAGAGGGATTGGAAGCCTTCGCGAGATATTGGTTCGACCTCATCAATTATGGATCTGAAACCGGAGAGATTTCTCTGGCGCAGGGACTAAGCGGGCCGGAGTGCGAAATATGCGAGTCATTCTATGGCGCCATGGAAGAGGGTTACGTTGGAGAGGACTGGGTCGAAGGCGGCAAGCTGACGATCGTGGCTCTTGGGACCAGTTTTGTGGAAACTCCCCAAGGTCGCTTTCAAGTTATTTTGTCCGTAAAACAAGAAGCCAGTGTCAACCGGGGACCGAACGGAAAGGTCTTCGGCGAGAATCCAGCCGACAAGTACTCATTCGCTCAAATAATGGAGGCCTCGTACGTTGGGGACCACTGGGTTGTCGATCTCGTTGAAAATATGTGACGGAACCGTGTCTGCTTCCACTCTGGGTAGCAGATTCATCATCACTTTCGTGGTTACGGTCATGCTCATGCTTGGGTTGGCCTTTTCGCCCCCTGCACAGGCGGCCGGTGGCGGAGGCGAGAGTGACTGGTCGGATAAGGGCGTGAAAACGGGACAATGGATCCAGGTACCTGGAACTCAAGTTTGGACAGATTCGCCTGCCCTCGGAAATGACACCTACATGTACTCGTACGATTTGGTTTGCTTCGATGAGGAGGTTGGGCACCTGCTTTGCCTGGCTGGGAATTCGTGCGATGAAGGCCCTGACGGGCAGTACGTCCTGTGGATGCGCTCAGTCAGAGTTGATCCCCCAATCTGGGAAGAGTTTGAGGATAACGGCCCGACGTGCGTTTACTCCGAGGATCCGGCGGCGGTCCTCGAGGAAGTAACCACACTGCTTCTCACGGAATTCCAGGAGCACCCGGTGCAAGCAGGGAAGGTAGCTTCCCAGCCGGGACCGCACACGATGATGGGTGCTGAAACCAATATTTATGTGGATTCAGAGGTGCAAGTCATCAACACCGTGATTTTGGGCCAGGATGTGAAGATTGTCGCCACCCCCACCGAATACGTCGTGCACTACGGCGACGGAACGCCGAGCGAATTGAGCTATGACTCCGGGGCACCCCTCCCTGACCTGCAAATCGGTGAACCGACCGCGACAAGCCACGCTTACACATCGACCGGTAATTTTCAGATTCATGCCACCG
Source organism: Arthrobacter sp. zg-Y1219 (assembly GCF_030125545.1). Taxonomy (NCBI): domain Bacteria; kingdom Bacillati; phylum Actinomycetota; class Actinomycetes; order Micrococcales; family Micrococcaceae; genus Arthrobacter; species Arthrobacter sp. zg-Y1219. The sequence continues at coordinate 7,035 of NZ_JASKLY010000015.1, read as the reverse complement.
TGTACTTCACCGCGGAGTATTCCCTGAACGGCGGCCCGATGATTCCGATTGACGGGCGCGGCATCTTCGATACGCCGCCCGAAACCGTCAGCGTCTGGAAATCCGAATCCCGCAACGTTGCCGATGACTGCCTCGTGAGCCCTGCCGGTTTCGGCTGCTAGCCGTTCGGAGACGCTAGCTGGTCGGGAAACCTGGCCGCGGCACCCGGAAAAGCGTCCGCGGATCCTGCAACAGCGCGGGATGCTCAAACTCGGATCTCAGGATTTCGCCAGTGACCGTGACGGGGCGCGTCGCGGTGTCGTTCGTCAGCCGCACCGGACCCACGGTGCCGGTGCGCAGCACGGCGCGGTCGGCTCCGAGCAGGACGACGTCGTCGCCGTCGTCCATGTCCTCCAGGAACCGCACCAGCTGCCGGCCCTTCTTTCCGACGATGGGAGTGCCTTTTGCCGACAGCATGGGCAACACAATCGTTGGACTCTCGGCGGAACCTCCGGCCGCAGGCCGGGCAACCCAGAGGGCGTCGCCGCCGGGCTCGGCGGGAAGCGCGGGATGCTCCGGCTCCGGCCACACATAGGGCAGCCCGGCACGGGTGTCCGGAAAGAGCGGCCCGTACACGTCGGGCGACTTAAGTATGAGGTTGGAGCGGTGGCTCTCGTGGAACGCGGCGTCACCGAACCACGGCGGCAGCACGACGTCGGCGCCGTCGGACTCCGGCGCGAACTCCAGAAGCTGCTCGTAGACGGTGTCGGCGTGACCGCGGGCAATCCATTCCTTGGTCATGGCCAGCCCGTAGGCGGTCAGCGCCGGCACGTACCCCATCCACATCTTCATCGCGGGGTGGCTCTGCCAACCGTAATCGGGGATAACCAGGGCGCGCAGCACCTGCAACGTCTCTACCCGCTGTTTGCCCAGCCGGGCCTGGTCCAGAACGCCGGCACTGCGGCTGAAACTGTCATAGGGGAGAAACGTTTGCACCGGACCAGTGTGTCATTCCCCGGCCCGACGGCGAAGGAAGCTCCGCAGCATCGGCGGGGAGCGAGGGGGAGCGAGGGGGAGCCGGAAGGGGTCACGGGTCCAGCTCAGGCACGCCCGGCTAGTATTCCGCGTACAGTTCGCCAACCCGCAGCGGAACATCCGTCCGGTTGTCGGGACCCGGAAGCGGGCAGGCCCAGGCCTCGTCATAAGCGCACGACGGGTTGTACAAAAAGTTGAAATCCAGGAGCAAACTCCCGGGAGCGGCGCCGGCACCGAGGTCTGCCCCCTTGATCGTGTCCAGCAAATACCGCCCGCCGCCGTAGCTGCCGCCGTCAGTGCCGGAAAGCCCGTCGCGCAGCGGCAGGAAAATCCCGCCGCCGTACGAGGCCAGCCGCCACACGGCGAGCCGGCCCACGCCGTCGGCCTCCACGGTGCCCAGCCGGACAAAGGGCACGACGCCGTCAGTCCCGGTGGGCACGTCCATCACCTGGCCCGCGCCGTCGTCGTCGATCACCGCATCGCAGCGCAAATCCGGATCGTAGGCGCCGATCTCCAGGCCGCGGAAGCGCGCCCGGGCCGCCGGCTTTAGCGGCGACGCCGGATGCTCGGCGAAGAGCCGGTCCCGTTCCGCGCGCCACAGTCCGTGCGCGTACGACGGCGACACCTCCTGCGCAGTGAGTCGCACCTGGGCGTACAGGCCGAACACGCGCTGCCGCCAATCCGCTGTCTGAAGGACCGAAACGGGGGAAACCATGCGCTCAGCGTAGTGTGTTCGAGTGACTACCGGACTCCTCATCGTCGTACTCGTGGCTGTTTTCATCGGAGCCATCGCACAGCGGATTGCCGGATTGGGGTTCGCCCTGCTCATCTCGCCGTTCCTGGTGATCATCCTGGGTTCGCACGGGGGAGTGCTGATGGTGAATGTCTGCGGGCTGGTCTCCTCGGCGCTGATCATGCTGCGGGTCTGGAAGGACATTGACTGGAGCATGTACCGGTGGCTGGCGATCCCGGCGGTGTGCGGAAGCATTCCCGCTTCCGTGGCTGCTGTGTACCTGCCGTCCGCACCCATGGCAGTGGTGGTGGGCGCCGTTGTGCTGGTTGCGCTGACCGTGTCGCTGCTGATGCAGCGGACCTCGGTGACAATCACCGGCAACGGACCCAAGGCGGTAGCGGGTTTTCTCTCCGGAGTCACCAACGCCGTGGCCGGCGTCGGCGGCCCGTCGGTGAGCGCCTATGCCCTCATGGCCCGCTGGCCGCAGCGCCCGTTCGCCGCCACCCTGCAGCCCTTTTTCGTCACCATCGCCATCGTGACCCTCACCACCAAGCTGTCCCTTGATCCCGGCCAGATGCCTCCGTTCGGAGCCTGGGCCTGGGCCCTGATCGCGCTGATGATCGTCGGCGGCATCTACGCCGGCGAGAAGCTGCAGCGCTTCATCCGCGATGACCAGGCGCGGGCCGCCGTCGTGATCCTTGCGTTCTTCGGTGCCGCGGCTGCCCTGGTTAAAGGCATCATCGACCTCGCGGGCTAGGTCCCGTTCGCCTGCCTGCCGGGCCCGAGCGGGGCCGCTTGGCACCCGACACGGCTCGTCCTGAACCACCCGCCCGGCGGTGAATGGGACGATAGTGGAGATGAAACTTTTTACCCGCCCGAAATCCCCGGGCGTCCTACCCATGCCCTTGTGGCTGCAGGGAGTGGTCGAACTCGGCCAAGCCGCAGTCCTCTCCGCCCTGCTGATATTCCTGCCGCTGATCGGTGTGTGGTTTGCCGACGGCTTTAACGACCGCGACTTCGCGTCGCTCGCCCAGCTGGGCGGGCAAGGATGGCTCCTGATTCACGGAGTGTCCTTGAACCTCACCTTCCCTGGCGGGACAGTGGGCGCCGACGAAACCACCGGCGTGCTGTCCCTGTTTCCGCTGGGACTGGCGCTTATTCCGTTCTTCCTGTCTTGGCGGGCAGGGCGACGGCTGGCCAGGGCGTCCTACACCGACCAGCTGTGGCAGGCACTGCTGGGCGCGCTGCTAACGTACGCGGTGCTCGGCGGAACCGCCGCCCACTTTTCCACCAACGACGACGTCTCCGTCTCGGTGACGGCCGGAGCCCTGGTGCCGCTGATCGCTGCCGGACTGGGCCTGGTCGTCGGTGCACGCCGGGAGGCCGGATCCTGGGTGCGGCTGATCGGCATGGACCTGACCGACTGGATCTCCCGCACCAGCCAGCACTCGCGCTGGGCCGGATCGTACCTGTGGTCAGTGGTCCGCGCCGGGGTTGTCGGCATCACTGCTGCCCTGGGCTTTTCCGCCCTGCTGCTCACCGCAGCGCTCGTCATGAGCTGGGCTGACGTTGTTTCGGTCTACCAACATCTGGACGCCGGCATCATCGGCGGCGCGGTGCTGACCGTCGTCGAGCTGGGGCTCATGCCCAACTTCGTCGGCTGGGCCCTGGGCTGGACTTCGGGCGCCGGCTTCGCGATCGGAACCGGCAGCATCATTAGTCCGATGGAAACAACCGTAGGCCCGCTGCCGGCGGTGCCGGTCCTGGCCGCCCTGCCGGCAGGCGGGATGGAATATGCGGTTGCCGCGCTGATCCTGCCGGTGCTCGCGGGCGTCCTGGCGGGATGGTGGTTCCTGCGCGAAGGCGAAAACCACTTCGACGAATGGCTGTCCCTGAAGATCAGGGCGCGCTGGTTCACCGCCCCGGTCTCCACGCTCCTGCTGGGCGTCTTCGTGGGTCTGGTGGCCGGCATCCTCGCCGCCGCTGCAGTTCTCATATCGGGCGGTTCCGCGGGCATCGGCCGCTTCGTCGAGGTGGGCGCAGATCCGCTGTGGACGGGGCTCTGGATTGCCGCGGAGGTTGGCATCGGCGTCGTCGTGGGTTACGCCGTCGGGCCCTGGCTCGAACGCGAAGAGCGCTGAGGGAAACGCCGGACGGGTGGGCGCTGAGCGAACGGACGCCCGCCCGGCGGTGCGCCGTCTAGCGCGGCGGCAGGAGTCCATTGGTGAACTCCGACTGGCACTTGTCCTGGGCCTGCATCGTGAGCGCCTTGCCCATGCAGGTCTCCAGCTTTTGCGTGTTGTCCCAGGTGGCAACCGCCAATCCGAGGCCGAGGGTCATCACCAGCGACGCCGCCAGCCCAAGGGCGGTGACAAACATCTGGGCCGGGCCAATGCCGTAGCGCACGACCTTAATAAAGGTAAGAATTCCGACCACGATGGCGGCGACACCCAAGACCAGCGGCACGAGCTTCCATGGCAGGGCCAGACCGGATGTGAGCAGCAGCGCCACAACGAGGGCCACAAAAATCCGCAGGTAACCGCGGGTGCTCTGCTTCTGCTCGTCGGTGGCCGGCGTCTTTTGCGTAGCCGGCTGCAACGGCGAAGGAGTCTGATCAGGGGTACGGCCGTCGTTGTTCATGGTTTAACCCTAGGTGACGCCTGAGCCTAAGGTTGACCCATGCGCATTGTTGTTCTCGTGTCCGGCACCGGTTCCAACCTTCAGGCTGTCCTGGACGCTGTGGCAAGGGGAGAGCTCGACGTCGAAATCGCCGCCGTGGGCGCGGACCGTCCCGGCACCTACGGCGTGCAGCGGGCGGCGGACGCGGGGTTCGAAACCTTTGTGGTGAACTTCCGCGACTATGACCGGCGCTCGGACTGGAACCTGGCACTCACGGAAAAGGTCGCGTCGTATCACCCGGATATCGTGCTGTCGTCCGGTTTCATGCGCATCGTTGACGAGCACTTCATTAACACGTTTGAAGGCCGCTACCTCAATACCCATCCGGCGCTGCTGCCCTCCTTCCCCGGCGCGCACGGCGTCCGCGACGCTCTGGCCTACGGCGTGAAGGTCACGGGCTGCACGGTGCATATCGCTGATGCCGGAGTGGATACCGGCCCCATCCTCGCCCAGGCAGCAGTGGAGGTGCTGGACACCGACACCGAAGAGACCCTGCACGAGCGGATCAAAATCCAGGAACGCCGACTGCTGCTTGAAACTCTCAGCCGGCTCAGCGCGCAGGGCCCGCCGGCTTAGTCCAGGGCCGCGCCCTTCGTCTCGGGGGCAAACCGCAGCATCCAGATCACGGCCAGGACCACCAGGATCCCGGCCAGCCCGAAGGACAGCGGCAGGCCCAGGTACGGCCACATCACGGAGACAAAGATGAGCGGACCCAGTCCTGCACCGATCCGTGAGATTGTCGACGCCCAGCCGAATCCACTGCCGCGCAGTTCCGTGGGATACAGCTCAGACACATAGGCGTAGAGCACCGGGATGGCAACCTGCACCACGAATCCGTAGGCGAGGAGCCACGCTGTTGCCGCGGCTGGAACATCAAGAACCAGGGCCACGATGATCAGGAAGACGGCCGACAGCGGACCGGTCACGGCCAGGATCCACTTGCGTCCCACCCGTTCCACGAGCAGGGCGGCAACCACCACTCCCAGGAGCCCGACGGCGGCCATGCCCGAGGTGGTCAAGAAAGCCGCGTATTCCTTGAATCCCGCATCAACGAGGATCTTCGGCATCCAGGTGAGGGCCAGGTAGTACACCAGCAGGATGGTGAAGAAGAGGGACCAGGCGGACACGGTGATTTTCCAGCTGTACCGCCACAGGTCCGTCAGCTGTGTGGCGACGCCTCCAAAGGAGAACTTGGGTGGCGCCTCGGGTGCTGGAAGCCGCCACTGCGTCACGGGGGAGCCGGTGCGCTTGATGAGGTCGTTGATAACCACTTCGGCTTCCGCGGTTCGCCCCTTGCGGACCAGGAAGAGCGGGGACTCGGGGACCGAGCGTCGGACCCAGAACACCAGCAGTGCCGGGAGCACCATGATCAGCATGGTGAACCGCCAGTCCGCGAAGGTCGCCATGATCAGGGCCGACGTCGCACCGCAGAGCGCGGCGCCCACCGGCCACCAGCCATCCATGGCGGTGAGCACCCGGCCGCGCTGCTTGCGGGGCGTGAACTCACCGACCAGTGCGTAATCCACCGGCACGCAGCCGCCCAGGCCGAAGCCCGCCATGAACCTGAAGATGCAGAACCAGACGATGTCGGGGGAGAAAGCACCCAGCACGGTGAAGAGCGAAAAGACGAGCAGCGTGGCGGTGAATGCCTTTTTGCGGCCGATGGCGTCCGCAATGGACCCCCAGACGAACGCTCCTATTGCCATGCCGAGCAGGTTCGCCGTGCCGATCCACGCCGCCTGCGCCGGTTCCAGATCCCAGTGTTTGGACAGCAGCGGGATCAGGACCCCGTTAAGGGTGACGTCCCAGGCATCAAACATGAAACCCAAGCCGCCAATAATGAAGATGCGTCCCTGAACCTTCCACTTCCAAGGCAGGTCCTGAACCACCTGGTCACCGGTGGGCAGGGTTTGGGTTGTTGTCATGGCTGGAGCGGCCTTCCAAGAGGCGGAGAAGTAGGGTGCGGCCAGCCCTCGCGGCAGGTCCGAAGAAACTGTACAACGCAAATCGGACGATTCCGGCAAGACGTGCAACGGTCATGCAAATCGCGTCTCTCAAGGGCGAAATGTGTGGAGCCGCTAGTGGGGGACGTAACGGCGGCGCACTGTGGGGGCGGTGGCGTGGCGGGGTGGGGCGGCGACGACTGGTGACGACGACGACGGCGACGACGGCGACGACGGCGGGCCGCGACGGCGGTGAGGCGTCGAGCGGCGGTGAGGCGTCGAGCGGGCGACGGCGCAGCTGGTGACTGCCGGCCTCACCAGCTCCAAAAATGGTACTTACGGGTACAACTCCAGTAATGCCAAGCCTCTGAGAATGTGCCCTACGCCACTAAAATAGAAGACATGTACTACTCCAGAGCTGCCAAAGACGACAGCCGAGCTCCCGGCCCCGACGCTTCCAACGCGTTGTCCAACGCGTTGAGCACTGCGCCATTGCCGGCCTCCGGGGCTTCGAAAGGAGCCGCAGCAGGACTCGCCAGGGGTGTGGAGGATTTGGAGGCTGCGGAGCGGGTCTGCCTGATCAACGAGATCCGGGCGCTGGAGGAATTGAAGTGCGTGGCCGCCGCCGCCCAGGCCAAGGCCGCGGCGGCCTTTGACGCTTCCACC